>JAFGSG010000001.1 GCA_016934735.1 Spirochaetota bacterium
AGGGAACCTCTAAAAATCAGAGTTTTTATTGGTTCTCCAAATAAAAAACCTGATTTTTACCTTGATTTGTTCCCAATGGTTACATCAGTATTTAATTATTAGAGGTAACCATAAAGTAAAGTATTTTTCAATTAATATATTATTCAGATAGTGTATGGCAGATAAATATAAATTCAGAGTGCATCCCAAAACCATATTTTGAATTATAAAACAAATGATTTGCTATGATATGTCCGAAGAACTCTGACATCTTAAACAGGGTTTTGGGATCCAATCTAAATAACTTATACGTATTTCCGTTTGAATAATTACAAAAAATTAATAAAAATTGACTAAAAATATATTAAAATTAAAAAATTGTATTGACAATTGTATATGATTTAAATCGTAAAGAGAGGCGGTATTATATATATTTTGCTGTTTATGCGGCAGCTGTCATTTTTTGTTAATGGTATTAGTTGTTTAATCGACTAATGAATTGATCCGAATGACAGGCCAAACTATGGAACTGAAATATAGTGTTAAGGACGTACTTTAAAAAATGCAAGGAAATAGTTTAATACTATATAAAAAGCGAAAATTTAAAACAGGAATATTAATGATAAAACTTTTGATTTTTATATTATCAGCGGGGATTTTATTCAGTACTTCATATTGCAGTAAAAATGATGATAGTAATAAAATTGATGAAAATAAAGAGAAAAAATTAATTGATGATCATTCGGATTATTTAAAAAAAATTAAAATTAAAAAAATAACAAGGAATAATATTAAGAACCTTCGTGATGATTTGGCAGTTTTAGACAAAGCAGTAATGATAAGTAAAAATAATCCGGAAATATATAAAGACAGAGGGTTTATAAAATATATGCTTGGAGATTACGAAGGAGCGATTTTAGATTATAACAAAGCATTGGGGTTGAATCCGGATTTTACTGATGCCTGGTTAAAGCGCGGACAAGCTAAAATTAAATTGAAGGATTACAGCGGAGCAACTGATGATTTCAACTCAGTATTGAGATTAGACCCGGATAATGCAGAGGCGTTTCACGGCAGAGGATATGCAAAATATAAACTGCAAAAATATAATGAAGCTGTTGCTGATTTAACTTTTGCAATTGATCTGAGACATGGATATATAATCGCGTATTTTAACAGAGGATTAGCCAAAGATGAATCCGGTGATTTTCAGGGCGCCTTTGATGATTATAGTAAGGTTATTGAGCTTGATCCAGGGGATTATAGTGCATATCTGCACAGGGGGAGAGTGAGAGAAAAATTTAAAGAATTTGATGAGGCAATAGCGGATTATACAAAAGCACTTAATCTTAAACCGGAAGAAGCAAAGATTTATTATGACAGGGGGAAGGTAAAGCTTAGTATAAATAAAAAGGAAGAGGCATGTATTGATTTTAAAAAGGCCGAATTACTTGGATGGAAGACCGGAGATACACAGAATGTCTGTCATTAATAAAAGCAGTCCGGATATTATTTATTTAATTTTTTGTATAAAATATTTGTTAAAATGGTTTTGTTTATCATGCGTATTATTGCTGCTCGTTATTATGGTTTCAACAAACGCAGAAGCAGCGCAAGGCAGCGATGAGGAAGCGCTTAAGGATATTGAAAGGAAACAGTTTGAAATTGAACAAAAGCTGAGAGAGAAAGAAAGGATAAAAAAAGAAGCTGAAGAGAAACAGCCTGAAAAAAAAATCATCCCGCCGGAAGAAGCAGAGTATCGTTTTCTAATAAAAGAAATAGAAATTCAGAATCCGGAACTCCTGACCGGCAGAGAAAAGAAAAGGCTCCTTGCTCCGTTCTTGGACAAAGAGATGACTTATAACGATATCAATATATTGGCAGGTAAAATAACAAATATACTGGTAGGGAAAGGATATATTACAGCAAGAGTTAAAGTGCCTCTTGGGGAGGACTTAAAATCCGGGAAGCTTATTCTAACGATAGTCAACGGTTATATCGAAGAAATTTTTCCGGATAAAGACAGCATTAGAAGAAAGATGCAGCTGTTTTTCGCATTTCCTTTTTTTAAGGGCAGGCTGCTTAATGTCAATGATCTGGATTATGGAGTTGAGCAGATGAACAGGCTTGAATCCAACAATGTCACAATGAAAATATCCCCGGGGGAAGCTCTGGGCGGTTCCAGAATATTAATCTCAAATGATCCGGGTTATATGCTCAATTTTGAAACAGGAGTCGATAATTTGGGGCAAAAATCAACAAGCCTGTACAGAAGAAAAATTTCCGCGGGATTGGATAATCTGATAAGCATAAACGATTATACTCTGTTTACATATACAGACGGAACAAACACTGATACTGACCGAAAATTTAACAGATGCTATACTTTTTATTTCGCGGTTCCTTTGGGTTACTGGACATTATCGGCCAATTACAATTATTCCGCATACAGACAGCAAATAAGCGGTATGAACACTGAATATAAATTTGAAGGAAACAGTTCAAGCAGCAGTTATAGTATTGAGAGATTGATGTGGAGAAAAAAATTAGATAGAATAAAGTCAAAAGTTTCTCTTACTCTTAAAGATAAGGCGACTTTCATTCAGGACGAAAAAATCGGCACTCAAAGCAATAAGCTGACGGTCGCGGAAATAGGACTCAGTTACAGCAGTTATTTGTTTAGCGGGTTCTTTTCTTCCGGGATAAATTACGACAGGGGTCTTGATCTATTTAATGCAAAGAAGGATGAATCCGGCATGGATGAGAGCGTGCCAAGGGCGCAGTTTAACAAATACAAACTGGATATATTCTGGAACAGGCAGTTTAATATTTTTAACCAGAGTTTTGCATATTCATTTAATTCGAGCGGACAATACGGCATGGAAACACTTTACAATACGGAACAGATCAGTATAGGCGACCTGTATACGGTGAGGGGCTTTAAAAAGTCTTCAGCTGCGGGAGACAGGGGATATTTTATAAGGAATGAATTATCAGCGAATGATTTTTCAAGGTTCTGGCGGTATTTGAGAGGTCTTAAGCTTTTCGCAGCTTATGACTACGGGTATGTAATAAATAAAATAGGAAAAGAGGCGAATAACGGTCAGGGAGAGGCAACGCTTGCCGCAATATCATCCGGGTTTAATTATTCAGCCAGACTTTTTAATGTCAGTTTTACCTATGGGAGGAAATTAAGGTCGCCGCGATTTATTGAGGAAGATAAATATGTTATATATTTTATTTTTACCATGAATTTAACAACTCTATTTGAAGAAACACGGGATTTAATATTTTCCAGGGAGAAAAATGAAGAGAAATATGAATAAAAATATAAAAATTTAATGTAATATCAAAATTTTTATGATAAAAAAACATAAAATAATTGACGATAGTGCATAATTAATATACTTTAATGTAATGACGCTAAATTTTATATAAGATATTCATATATATAAAGTCTATAATAAAAGTAATATTTTTTGGTCTTAATACGAATAATTAATACAATCATTTAAAAAAAAATTTTGAACATATCTCAAAATTTTGTAATGTATTACATTTTTTCGAGAAAAAAATATTATTAAGATAACTTGTAGTAAATGTAACAATTCTTTGTGAAAGATAAATGCATTTAATTTTTAATATTAATAAAAGGGAGTTTAATTTAAATGAGTAAAATAATTAAAACAACATTACTGGCAGCTATTTTAATGTGTATGATTACAAGTTTATATGCGGACGATCCCAAAGTCAGCATAAATCTAAGCGCTAACGAACTTGCGTTTTCTTTAAATCTCATGAATACAATTGACCTGGCAGGCGAAGAGGTTGGACCTTTTCTGGACGTAAAAAATTTACTTACATCATCTTACAAGGATGCCAGCGGCAGTAAAAAAGGTTATGCAGATGTTAATTTTCTGCTCCCAGTAGCGAAAAATTTTCTTTTTTTTATGCAGCGTGCAAAATTGAAAGGGGCAGATGCTACAATTTTTTATGACTTAAATAAAAAAATCGTGGATAGCATCAAGAAGGTCAGCAGCAAGTAATAAATATAGATTATAAACCAGCAATTTCATTAAAATAAAGATTATTTATTGCCTCGTTTCTCTTGCCCGCATTTCAAATGAAATTGTTATAATTTGAATTCGAAGAAAAAATAAATCAATATTGATGTTTTAAAGTATTACAGGGTGAAGCCGGAGTATTGCTTCTTTCTGTTTGCTCTTGTTTAGCATGAGATTTTTTTAATTGATATTAAAAGCGACACATGTTGCGCAGCGATAAATATAAAGCGGTTATTGTGGCTGCAGTTTATAAATAATTTTTAATAATTTCAGGTAAAGTTATGAAAAAAATAATCAAAGCCTTCATCAATTTCAGAACCCTGAAACAGATCATTAAGCAGGCCTTTGTACAAGCTTTGGTGCTTGTCCTTATAGGAGAACTCTCTATTTTAGCGCTGCCGGTGTTTGCAGTAGACGGCATAGCAGTGGACCCGAACGCCGGGAATAAGCCCACGGTAGACGCAGCGCCCAACGGAGTAACAATAGTAAATCTCGCGGAAACAAACAGCCGCGGCGTATCGCACAATAAATTCACGGATTATAACGTAAGCCCGAGCGGGGTAATACTGAATAACTCGACAGCAGCAGGCGTATCGCAGTTGGGCGGCGCGATACTCGGGAATCCTAATTATCAGAATGGACGCACCGCGTCGCTTGTAATAAACGAGGTGACAGGGAACAAGCGAAGCAATCTTTACGGCTATACCGAGATGTTCGGCAAAGCCGCAGATTTCATTCTGGCAAACCCGAACGGCATTGTATGCAACGGCGCAGGATTTATCAATATACCGAGGGTGACGCTCGGTACAGGGGCGCCGTTATTCAATAACGGGAATTTTCAGGGGCTGGACATAAGAGGCGGCAACGTATCAATTGAAGGAGCAGGCCTTGACGCGTCGCAGGCGGACTATTTCAGCATAGTCACCCGCATGGCATCTCTGAACGGGCCTATTTGGGGAAAGGATGTGAGCATAATCACGGGCACGGGTTTTTATAATTATAATGATAAGGTATTCACTCAGCAGGACAGTCCTGACGGAAAACCTGAATTCGCCATTGACGCGTCTGCATTGGGAAGCATTTACGCAGGAAGGATAAGCCTGATATGCAATGAGAAAGGCGTGGGCGTAAGGTCGCAGTCGAATCTGCTTGCCGATGTTTCGGACATAAGAATAAGCGCGGACGGCAATATTGAGCTAAAAAATGTACAGGCAGCACAAGACGTACTTGTTGCTTCGACAAGCGGGGAAATAGTGCAGACTGGTGCTGCAATAGCTGTTAAGGATCTTGATTACAGCGCTGTAAAGACAACAAACAGAGGGTCAATGACCGGGCTGGATACTGTAATCATAACAGGCCAGCTTGATAATGAAACAGGAAGCATAGCATCCGAAGGTGACATGAATATCAACACAAACGGAGTTCTTAACAACAGAAACGGGCAGATAATCCAGGCAGGCAATGAAGCAGGGAGCATAAACATAAACGGCATTGACAATATTAACGGAAACGGAGGAGTGATATCGTCTTCAGGAGGATTATCCCTGGGCATGACAGGGGACATTACCCTTTCGGGCGCAGAGGGCACGCTTTACGCAGCAAGACAGTTTACGCTTAACGCGGACAATGTAACAAACAACATTGACTTGGAAATGGACGGGGATATAATCATAAATGCCTCCGGGAATATACAAACAAACTCAGGAAGTAAAATAGTATCGAATAACGAAGTTATTCTAAATTCAGACGCGGAAATTACGAACAGCGGAACAATAAGCGGGGACAGCATAGCAATAAATGCCGCAGGGCTTGAGAACAGCGGAGAAATCACAGGCGGCGAAAACAATACTGAAATTAACACAACAGGCAATATAAACAACTCCAACAGAATAAGCAGCGCGTCCGACCTGACCATAAACGCGGCAAATGTAACAAACGAACAAAATGTAGATACACCGGAAATATTCCCGGAAATATCTTCAGGAAACGACCTTACAATTAGAGCAAACACCGTGACCAACAGAGCGGGGCTAATATTCTCTGCAGGGGATATGGTGCTTGAAGTCGCGTCGCTCTCAAATGAAAGCACAAATGTGACTGAAAGCACATGCAATACAGCCTATATATATTCCCAGGGCAGCCTTGACATAACCGGCTCTGCTGAATCCGGCAATACGGTATATAACTATTCGGGCTATATAGAGTCGGACGGGGATATGAACATTGACTTAGGTTCTGACGGCCGGCTTGAGAATACAGGCGCGGATGTGGGTTTAGCAGAAAGAACAAGTGGAAGTTTTTCAATAGAAGCCCCATTTCCCTCGACGTGTCCTTATGGATATTATGAGGTATATTTTACGGTTCCTATATTACCTGGTACAACTCAGACAGTATCCGGTTATATAACCTCCCAAAACAATATGAATATTATTACAGGTGAGTTAAGAAATCATGGCAGTGTTATCTCTTCAAGACAAGATATGACAATAACAGCAAATAATCTAATCAATGAAACAAATATAGTAACTGAATATCTTGATAAGTATCAATTATGGTGGGGAAGGTTTCCTTCCTATAATGCTGGAATGGCAGCATTACCCGTGAATGCCCATGATGTGCAATCAGCTCTTAATCGAAATTTTGTATGTTGGACTCCAGGTTGGGCAACAGTTGCCTCGAACACCAAACCTTTAATCCAGGCAGGCGGGAACCTAACAATAAATACGGATACATTAACAAATTCGGGAACAATCAAGACGCCAGGTATTCTTTCTATAAATGCTAATTCAACAAATAATACAGGTTATATGATTAATGATAGTATTACTACTCTCTCATATACCAACACTGCTGGCAACACAACATCCTCTCCTCCCGCAGACTTACAGGAAACAGGCGCAATAGACATATCTGATTTTGTAACAATAGGCGAGAATGGGGATGCAATGTTCAGGCTAGACAAAGACCCGGAAAGCAGGTACCTTATAGAAACAAGAAGCGAATATATTGATCTGGGCAATCTATACGGATCCGACTATTTTTTTGAAAAAATAGACTATGATCCAGCCGGCGAAATAAAGCTTTTAGGAGACGCGTATTATGAGCAGAAGATAGTAATGCAGGCGATACTGCAGGAAACAACTGAAAAATACTTAAGCGAGAATATTACAAGCGATCAGGAAGAAATGAAATATCTCCTGGACAATGCCGCAACAGCCTACAAAGACCTTAAGCTTTCAGTTGGAGTTGAGCTTACAAAAGAACAGATAAACAGCCTGCAGGAGCCAATTATCTGGTATGTTGAAACCGAAGTAAGAGGAATAACAGTGCTTGCGCCCAAGATATATATTCCTAAGCATATTGTAGCAGGCTTGATAAACAACAGCGGTACAAAGATAGCAGGCGGAAGCGTAAATATAAATGTAACAGACGGGCTAACAAACAGCGGTATTATTAAGAGCAACTCTTCCCTAAATATAAATGCAGGCAGTTTAACTAATACAACAACAGGAAGTACGCAGGCGCAAATCAGAGGAAATGATGTAAATCTTACGTCTCAGGGAGATATTGTAAATACAGGAGGGGCAATAAAAGCAGACAATGCGCTTTCTTTAAACGCAGGCGGGGACATAGTAAACGAAACTCTGGTTAAAACAACAAAATATCATAACGGAGAAGTAAGATCCACGCTCGGTCCCGCAGCAACAATAGAAAGCGGCGGAGATATGACGATTAACGCAGGCGGAGATTTTACAAACATAGCAGCGAATGTAAAGTCCGGCGGAGACGCGGAAATAAACGCGGAAGGCACAATATCTTTCGAGACAGTGAAGCTGCATGACGTAATACGAGAGAGAAAGCACGGCGTTAAAGGAACGACAAACAGAACAATATCCGAAGGCTCGAGCCTTGAAGTGGGCGGTAATCTTGCAATGGCATCAGGCAGTGATATATATTTTATAGGAAGCAGTGCGGACGTAAAAGGCAATGCAGAGGTAAAAACAGCAGGCAATTTTAACCTTATAAACGATTATGACGAAGAATCTTTCTATGGCAAAAAAAGCAGTTCCAGCAGAATGGGGACAAAGAAGAAAAAAACAACTGTAAGTACTTACGATACGACCATAGTAGAATCCGCATTCAAAACAGGCGGAGATTTAAATGTGGATGCTATGGATGTTAATGTTATAGGAAGCAACATATCATCCGAAGGGAACACCAGCGTAAACGCGGAAGGCAATTACAATATAATAGCAGTAAACGAAGAACATTATTACAAGAAAACAACAAAGAAAAGCGGATTCGGCACAGGCGGATCAATATACGGATCAGAAAAGAAGACAGACATGGTCCGTGACAGCAAGGTAAACGCGTCTAATCTTGAAATAAAAGGCAAATACGCGTCGCATTCCAAAAAAGACACGAACATAGTAGGAAGCAGCATAACAGCAGGCGAAGCTGAAATAACAACAGGTGGCAACCTTAACATACTGGCAGCGTATGACACACATGATGAGCAACATATAACGGAAACAAGCGGCATAGGCGGAGGCGGGGGGAAGAACATGTACTCCATGTCCATAGACGCCGTATCTGAGGGCTCAACTACAGCAGTAGGCTCTATGATAAACGCGGGAACCCTTATGCTCAGGAGCGGAAACGACATATACATGGAAGGGAGCACAATAAACGCGAATGACGCGACAATAGAAGCGGCAGGAAATTTCACGGAAACAACAGCCCGGAACACAAGCTATCATGAAGAAATACATCAATCCGCAAATATAACAACCGGGTCCGGACTAAAGGATCTTGCAAAAGGATTTAAGACATTCGGTTATTCCTTTAAAGACAAGGTGCAGTACAAGGACGGCAGGTTCTCTACTAAACTGGGCAGGGCGGATTATCATAAACTCGATACAAAAACAGACACAGTGACACAGACATCATCAAGCCTTAACATAGCGAACTCGCTTTCGATAAAAGCAGGAAATGATATAACAATAACAGGCTCTGAAATAAACACAGGCGGGGACGCATACCTTGACGCAGGCAGAAATATAAACATACTCACAGCAGAAGAAACTGAAAAAGTAAGGTCAGAAGAAATAACCGGAAGCGCTGTAGTATCAGCAGGCGTAAAAAACGCTGCAGTAGACGTGGTATACGCGGGAAAAGCATTGCTCGAAGCTAAGAAAGCCCTGGAAAAAGCAAAAGACCAGTACGATGACTTCAAAGATAATCTGAAAAAAGCCAAAGAAGCCGTTAACATGGGATTGATGGATCCGGAAGATTATGAAGACCTGAAAGGTGAAGAAAAATACTATAAAATGAACATAGCATTGATGACTGAGAACGTGGTTGCGAAAACAGTAGGACTCATTACCGCGACCGCATCCGCGGCCTCGAGCACAAAGACATACGGATTTAACGCGGACCTGCAGCTTGACATAGACGCAAAGATAACCAAAACCAAATCCGACAGCGTTACACAGAAAGGCTCTGTTATACAGACAGGCGGAAATCTGAGTTTAACAGCAGGCGACACAGCAAAGATAAAAGGCTCGAACATTTTATCTCAGGGCAACATAGGAATTGAAGCGCAGAACGTTGAAATACTCGCAGCGCAGAACGAACAAAGCTCGAGCTCCAGCACAAAGCACGCGCATGTGACAGTTAACGTAAGCACATCCGGAGCAGTAGGCGTGAACGCGTCCGCGGATTTTAGTGAAAGCGATTCAGTAAACACAAGCTGGGTTAACTCTCACCTGAGCGGCAAAAACATAACTCTAAAAAGCGCGAAAGACACAACCGTAAGGGGGGGAGTGGTTACAGTAGAAGAAGCCCTTGACCTTAACGTGGGCGGCAACCTGCTAATGCAATCGGTTCAGGATACAAGCAAGAACTCTTCCCATACATACGGCGTAAGCGCAGGCTACAGCAGCAGCAAGGGAAACGGCAGCGCGAACGGGGGAGCAAACTTTAACCTGGGTAACGGCAACAGCCGTTGGGTACAGGAGCAGACATCTCTCACAGGCGGAAAAGTGAACATATACGTGGAGAACAAAACCTCGCTAAAGGGAGCAGTAATAAATTCGACAACAGGCGACCTTACACTCGATACAGGGTCGTTCGAGTATAGCAACGTTAAGGACAAGAATCGTTCATCTAATTTCGGAGCAGGGATAAATATCGGAAAGAACTACGCGGGGAACAGCAGAGAAAGCAGTAACAGTTACAGCGTAAACGCGAGCTACGGGTACTCGAACAAGCAGCAGATGACTTTCGCGACTGTAGGCGTGGGCACAATTAACGTCCGCGACGGGAAGAGCGATCTTTTGAAGCTGAACAGGGACGTAAACAAAGCGCAATACCAGACTGTGGATGTGGGACTCTCGGGCGGATTTACTGTGGACAGCACGACTGTGAATGTAATGTTGCACCCAATAGCTACGGTAGAGAATACAATTGCTGCGCTTGTGCAGGGGTATAGGGATGGAAGAGAGACGACGGAGAAAATAGCCAAAACGACAGTGGAAATGTATGAGCGTTCTACTAATTTATTATTTAACGATGCAGAATCCTGTACAAAAGGATTTTACACAAATAACGAAGTATATTCGATAAAGACTGCGCTTTCCGGACTCGATCCGAATACTAACCAAGTTATAAACGGGTCAAAAATTGCAAGAGATGAAAATGGGAATATTAGTTGTATATTTGATTATTCTCCCGACGGCACTCAAACGAACATGTACCAATTCGGTGATTTGGAAAATATAACTGATTATAAGCAAATAAATTATATTGTAGCCGATGGAGAACAATTAAGAAGCCATGAGTTGATTTACTCGGGTGATTCCAAGATATCCAATATCTATGATAGTTCAGGTGACAGCATCTACAGGTCGGCTAATTATGAGTACAGTAATGGTACTTACAATTTGAACTATGTTGATGACTGGCTAACTGCCGCAAACGGCAATATAATCCCGGATATTAAACAGTTTGATCCATATTATTCTGGAACGATTATGAACGATAACAGGATGGCTAAAGTCAATGTCATGGGAGTTTACAGCTATGATAAGGTTGATATAAATAATAGCAACAATTATATAGGAACTTCCGGATGTCTTATTACTTCGACTGCAATTATTGATAACTTTTATGGAGGTAATTATGGGGATCCACAGAAAATGGATACTTTTGCCGATAAAAACGGACTCTATTATAATAAATATCAAGCGGTTGTCAATTTTCCGATTTTAGTTGAAAAATTAGGTTATAACCAAAAAACACTAGAAATTGGTGGAGTTAATGCATTTATACCACAAATTGACAATAATCTTAATGAAAATATACCAACAATAATTCATTACACTAATAATCCACAAGATAGTCATTTCGCAATCATTGGAGGAGAAAGAATATATGGAAATGGAGATAAAGACTATTTGGTTCGCGATCCAGGTTCTTCATTTCCTGAAAGATCAGTATTAAATGGAGAAAAACTTAACAATAGACGTGGTGAAGTAAAGGAAATTTATTATATGTATAAAGAAGATTAAACAACAAAATGAAAATAATATTTTTATTATCGCTAATTATAATTACAATTTTCACACAAATTCCTTTCGATATTAGTTTTGCTAACGAGAATCAGTATGGGATTATTAAAGGAACTGAAGTTAATTTAAGGTCAGCTCCTTCTATTAATTCAGGAATAGTCCGCCAGTTAATGAATAAAGAATTCGTTATTTATTACGAACGAAGCAAAGAAGAAACAAAGATCGGTAAGGATAAAGATTATTGGTACAAAATCAAGACAACTGACAATATGCAAGGTTGGGTTTTTGGAAAATATTTCTATTACCTGGATGAAAATATAATACCTGGAAAATATTATCATGATATTATTGAGCATTACATATTACGAACTTTAGTAAATATTCCAAAAGAAAATGATAACACTGATAATTATCCAACAATTGTATTTGATATAAGTTTTAAATCTTTAGATGATAAAGGATATATAATATTCAATTATCAATCTTTTAATAAACCTGCTCATATAATCATGGGAGCAGCTACACTTTTTTATAAAATTGAAAATGGCACTCCTAGAATGGTAATATATACACACACTATTAATGACAATAATGGTTATTTCTTTATTGATAAGTATATATTTGCCATATCAAAATTATCAATAATTATATATGATATAACAAAACTTGGTAAAAGTTTTTCTGTAATAATTACTGATAAATTATATCGCGAAATTGATAATCTTCACCTTGGAAAATGGCTCAAGAAAGACCTTGTATATAACGACAGCTACATTGATTTTGACGAAAAGACCCTCATTGCCACGATGCACTTACGTGATGAAAAAAATAAGCCGATGAGAGTTGAGAAGTTTAAGTTCAGGGATGGCAAATTTGAGCATATTAAATAGAGCAGTCATAAAGGCTATCGATTTAGTTCCTGTGCTTAGAAAATACGTAGATAAAAAGAAAGATGAAAATCCTGGTAAATATTATTATCCGCTGAAAGACATATATGTTTCCGGACGAACTGAATAACTATAAAGGACAATCTTGAAATAAAGACTTGTATCGTTTTTAAATCTCAAAAGAGAATACCTAAACAAGGACAATAGCATCTATACTAGAATGTGCTGCCAATATTATGTAGTGTCTTCAACATAATATGATGCTTTAATGATTCGAATTATATCACTAAATACTATTTATACATTTTCGTAAAATTTGAAATGTGGATAGTTATATAATAATCAGGAAATTAACATTTTTCAGTGAGAAGAATTTAATTATGGTTGGCTCTAATAATTAAAAATTGATGTAACCATTGGGAACAGATTGCGGTAAAAATTTGATTTTTCGAGGTTCCCTTATAAAAATAATTCAAATAATCAGAAGGAAAAATTTTTATGAGAAGAAGCATTTCTTTAATTATGTTTTCGTTGTTTATTCTTGCTGGCTGCGCATCCGTGCCAAAGTTCCCAGCAGACACAAAGTTTTCAGTAGATAATTTTAAAGTGAATCTCAAACAAAAGCTTCAGGTAGAAGGGTATCCTGCGGAAGCTGAGCTTACCGGTATTTTAAAAGAGAAAATAAATACTACACTTAAACAAAAGAACCTATTAACAGAGCATAGAGCAGGCAATGCAATGTCTGTTTCAATAATAATAGACTATACTCGCAGGTTTGCCGGGGAAGATACGCCAGTTCCGTCAAAATCTGTAATGGCGCCTGAATTTGGATATACAATTGTTATATCTGAAAATGGCGTTGAAAAAAGACGGATCAGCGAAGCGAAGCTTGAAATAAAGAAGGGATTTCTTAGCAATCTTGCAACAGTAGCCACTTTAGGACTGGGGAATGACGCTAAAGACGAGCTGAAAGACGTTCAGGATGTTGCGAATTATATTGCAGAAAAGATAGAAGAAACAAAGAAGTAAATTTTTAAAAAAGCGTAATAGCAACATTTAAATTATATTTCCCATACCCTGAAAAACACCAAGCATGTTCGGGAAAGCATTAAATATTATTGGGAAAAGTTAGTTAAACGATCTTTGAAAACTATTTTCATAAGCATATCGATCTCGCGTCCATTCGGATTAAATGAAGACGCTCAAGTAGCAGGAAAATTTTGCCACATACGGAGTAAGCGCAGGGTACAGCAGCAGCAACGGAAACGGCAGCGCAAACGGCGGAGCAAATTATAACCAGTCTAACGGCAGAAGCAGATGGGTAAATGAGCAGACAAGTCTCACAGGCGGTAAAGTGAACATATACGTAGAGAACAGAACAACGCTTAAGGGGGCAGTAATAGCATCCACAACAGATGATCCTGCAAATCTAAAGATAGATACCGGATCATTCGAGTACAGCAACATTAAGGACAAAAACCGTTCATCTAATTTCGGAGCAGGGATAAATATCGGAAAGAACTACGCGGGGAACAGCAGCGAAAGCAGCAACACTTACAGCGTAAACGCGAGCTATGGGTACTCGAACAAGCAGCAGATGACTTTCGCGACTGTAGGCGCGGGCACAATTATCGTACGCGACGGGAAGAGCGATCTTTTGAAGCTTATCTTACATTATTTATATGTATAAAAACGGAGGAATTGTAAATGTTTAGTCGGCAAAGGTTGCTAACTGGAACTGCAGGCTTAGTACTTTCAAGTGTTCTTATATTTACTACCTGCGGCGGAGGAAGCGGGGAGAGCAGCGGAGGCAGTACAGGTGGAGCAAGCACAACAAAAGCTATAACGTCATTTTATTTTATAAGCCCTGCAGCAACCGGTATAATAGATCATGTAAATCACACAATAAAAGTAACAGTACCATATGGAACAGATGTGACCGGACTAATAGCTTCATTTGTTACAATCGGAACAAGCGTTCGGATTGTTGAGACCGGGCTTATACAGACAGCCGGAATCACTTCTAATAATTTTTCAAACCCGCTAACCTATCAGGTAATCGCTGCGGATAATTCCATGCAGAATTACACTGTAACAGTAACAGTAGCCGCAAATAATGCAAAGGCAATAACGTCTTTTATTTTTCCAAGTCTGGGCGCAACAGGAGTAATAAACGAAGTAAATCATTCAATAATGGTCTCTGTGCCGTTTGGAACGTCGAGTGCTTCACTTTCACCGGCAATTACTCACACCGGAACGGCGATCAGCCCGGAATCCGGAGTTGCCCGGAATTTTAACAATCCCGTTACGTACACGGTCACAGCTGAGGATAATTCTACGCAAAAGTATACTGTAACAGTAACAATAGCGGCAAACAGCGCTAAAGCAATAACTTCTTTTACTTTTGCGAGCCCGGCCGCGACAGGCTTTATAAACGAAACTAATCATACAGTAAACGTAGAGGTGCCGTACGGAACAAATATAACCTCTCTTGTACCGGCAATAATACATACCGGGGCATCCATATCTCCGGCATCTGGGATAGCGCGTAATTTTTCAAATGCGATAAGTTATGCGGTAACTGCCGCTGATTTATCAACGCAAAATTATACTGTTACAGTAACAATCGCGGCAAACAGCGCCAAAGCGATAACTGCGTTTGACTTCTTTAGCCCTGCTGCAACAGGAATAATAAACGAGATTAATCATACTATTACAATCGCTGTGCCCTATGAAACAGATGTAACCTCGCTTACGCCTGTAATCACTCATACAGGCGCTTCAATATCTCCAGCATCAGGAACAGCGCTTAATTTTACGACTCCGGTTATTTATACTGTCACTGCTGCGAATTCCTCGACACAAAACTACACGGTAACTGTCGGCAGGCTTGCTGAGATAACGACAATGGAAATTGCTGGCAATTTAGCTTTTACATTAAATATAGCCGGAATATTTGCTGAAGGCGGCGGTAATGTCATTAACGAAGGCGATTCGGCGGTTACGGAGCGTGGTATTGTATGGAATGCTTCCGGAAATCCAACTATCAATGATTCAAAAGCATCAGACGGAAGCGGGCCGGGTGAATTCTATGAGGCTTCAATGACGAATCTGGTAGAAAACACAACATATTATGTGCGGGCCTATGCGATAAACAGCCAGGGAACAGCGTACGGTAATGAAATAATGTTTAATTCCGGCTTTATTTGCGGTACAGAATATGCTGGCGGATATGTATTGTACAATGATGGAAACGGCGGGGGACTGGTTTCTGCAATGAATGATCAAAGCGAATCTTACACATGGATTACAGGAGGAACAACGCAGTCTACACTAAACGGCAATACTTCAGCCGATATTGGAACAGGGCAGGATAATTCAGATGCAATTATTGATCAAACGGGTCATATAGGAAGCGCGGCTCAGATTTGTCTTATATACGATGATGGAACTTACAGCGACTAGTTCCTTCCTTCAATAAACGAACTTGAACTTATTTACTACAGGCTAAAATATGATGGACTCGGCGATTTTACAGATGGAAATTACTGGAGTTCATCCGAAGACAGCGCCAGTAATGCATGGGGCTATGATTTTATTAGTGGCGAAAGCATAAGTAGTGAAAAGAGCAGCCTCTGTCGGGTCCGGGCAGTACGGAGTTTTTAACAATTCATTGCTTTAATCCAAAATATTTTTCAATATCACTTTTTACCTGCTTAAGCCATTTGCTGCGCTCTTCTTTTGTGCTGGTTATTATTACGTTGAACATGCGGCGGTGAAATGATGTGATGCCGCATAATCCGAAAATGCAGTTTTTCCAGATTGTTTCAAGCGGATCGCTAAAAATATTCTGCTCTCTTTGAGATGGCGTATTGGATGTGTTAAACACAATGGCAGTCTTTGCATTTAACAGGCCATTCGGTACTCCTTCGCCGGAATCGCCTTCGAGAAATTCGTATGCAATACCCGGCCGTATTACTCTGTCGATCCAGCCTTTGAGTATTGCAGGCGGCTGCCCCCACCAGTTCGGATGAATGATGACGATTCCGTGTGCAGTTGAAATTTCGCTGCAGTGTTTGCGGATCAATTCGGGCAGAGGCGCATTGTCCGGGATCTCTTCGAAAGGCAGAAGAGGATCAAATTTTTCAGAATAAAGATCATGGAAAAATACGCTGTGGCCGTTTGAATTTAGCGTGCTGGCGACAGTTTCAGCTATTGCGTGATTAAAGCTTTTTCGGTTTGGGTGAGCAAGAATGACGGAAATATTCAATGTGGTTTCCTTAAAAATAATAAATACAGATTAACACAGATTTTTTAAGTTCATATTTGTGTGTATCTGTGTTAATCTGTATTTAAAAACTATTATTATGCTTTTTTAATTAGTCCTATTATAAAGAGCAGGATTACCGCTCCGACTAATGCGACAATAATTGAACCGATAAATCCCCCAGCTGATATTCCGAGGAGCCTGAATACAAAGCCGCCAATAAATGCGCCTATGATCCCGATAATAATATTGCCTATAAGGCCGAATCCTCTGCCTTTCATGATAAGCCCTGCAAGCCAGCCGGCAATAGCTCCGATTACTAAAATGATTATTAAAGATGTAAGAGTCATGATTTTCTCCTTTTGTGTATTTATTATTCCCCGTTCCTAAAAAGGGTTTAATTTGTATACTAATATAATTTATAAAATCCGGATAAAGTCAAACACATTTAGGATATAGCAAAAAAATAATATATTTTGAATGTTTGGTAAGATTTAAAAATAGAGTAAAAAAATAATTTTATTATAATTTATTAATTATTTTATATTTAGTTGCCGATGTGTTGTAATAATTCCGAAATTTATCAGCAAATGGGAATGAAATTTGTTATGAAAGAAAGTACATTAATGTGCTTTTCTTGCAAGTGCTTCCACATGCACCAGTAAAATAGAGATGTCGGACGGATCTACTCCGGAAATTCTCTGAGCCTGCCCTATGGTTTCAGGCTTGATTTTTGAGAGTTTTTCCCTTGCTTCGTTTTTAAGTCCTTTTATTACTGAATAATCCATGTACATCGGAATGACTTTATCCTCCAGTCTTTTCATTTTCTCCGCTCTTTCTTTTTCTTTTTTAATATAGCCCTCGTATTTTATTTCCATTTCGGCAATGGGAGCTATACGGTGATCAACTGTTTCGTTCAATGCTTCCATAATATGCGCCAGCTTTATTTCCGGGCGCCTTAACAGTTGCCCGGCTTGTATCTTTGCAGGCAGGTTTTCGCTGGATTTTGAAAGCAGGGCTTTTATTTTATCATCAACAAATATAATTCTGTTTTTAAGTTCATTTGTATAGGAATCAATTCTTTCATATTTTTGTTTCATTTGCTGATATTGATCCTGTTTTATAAGACCGTTCTCAAGTCCATATGCCATAAGCCTGCGGTCTGCGTTATCCTGTCTTAACAGCAGCCTGTACTCAGCCCTGGATGTGAACATTCTATACGGTTCCTCGGTGCCTTTTGTAACTAGGTCATCAATAAGAACTCCGAGGTATGCCTCAGAGCGCTTCAGCACAAGAGGTTCTTTGCCCCGAAGCTTTCTAACTGCATTAACACCAGCGATAAGCCCCTGACCTGCAGCTTCCTCGTAACCTGAAGTGCCGTTGATCTGCCCGGCGTGGTATAATCCGGTAATTTTTTTTGTTTCAAGTGAGAGCTTAAGCTCCGTGGGAGGCACGAAGTCATATTCAACAGCATAAGCTGGCCGCATTACTTCAGCATGCTCAAGCCCGGGCACTGTGTGCAGCATTTCAAGCTGAACATCCTCAGGAAGCGAAGTTGAGAACCCGTTTATATAAATTTCATTCGTGTGCCTGCCTTCAGGTTCGAGGAACAGCTGATGCCTGGGCTTGTCTGAAAATCTTTTGATTTTGTCTTCTATGGAAGGGCAGTATCGGACTCCGGTGCCTTTTATTCTGCCGCTGTACATCGGCGATCTGGTAATATTGGCCCGAATAACATCGTGCGTTTTTTCTGTTGTGTATGTTATCCAGCACGGGATCTGCTCTGTTTCGATTTTTTCAGTTGAGAAAGAGAATGGCGAAGGCCGCTCGTCAGGTATCTGAATTTCCAGTTTAGAAAAGTCGATAGAATTTTTATTCACTCTCTGCGGTGTTCCTGTTTTAAGCCGCTTTATGGGCAAGCCAAGCTTACTTAAAGAATCTGAAAGATATTCAGAAGAAAAGTCTGCTAGGCGCCCAGCCTTCTCGCTGTATTCGCCAATATGAATAAGGCCTTTTAAAAATGTGCCTGCGCAGATAATAACTGCTTTTGCAGAATATTCCCTTCCCCGTTCTGTAAGCACTCCTTTTACTGCGTTTCCTTCTGCTAATATTTCTTTCGCGGTATCCTGCATTATAAATAAGCCCGGCTGATTCTCGAGAACTTCTTTCATTCTAAACTGATATGCTTTTTTGTCTGCCTGTGCACGCGGTGCCCAGACTGCAGGCCCCTTGCTCTTATTGAGCATCTTAAAGTGAATGCCAGTTTCGTCGATTACTTTACCCATTACGCCGCCGAGGGCGTCTATCTCGCGTACTAGATGCCCTTTCGCTAATCCGCCGATTGCAGGGTTGCAGCTCATCTGGCAGATTGTATCAAGGCTGCCTGTAAGCAAAAGCGTGCGGCAGCCCATGCCTGCACAGGCGAGCGAAGCTTCGGCGCCTGCGTGCCCGGCACCGATTATGATTATATCGTACTGGTTTTGCATGTGATTAGTGTTATAGATATAAAATAAAAAAACATATAATGAACAATTGTAATAATTTTTAATGAGTCCATTATAATTATAAATCTATAGAAAATTTTTAGATAATTTTTGTAAACAGATTAATTAGTTTAATTCGAGTTATGACAAATAAATTATTGCAATATTTTTTTTCAATAAATATAAGCTACTAAGAAACTATTAAAGCGTATATATAGACAGAAGAAATATAATAAATCATTCAATAATTACAGGTTAAAAATACGGCAAATTATGAATAAATATAAAAGATATTTACTATTAATCATTTTGTTCTTGGCAGGATTGATATGGTCTGGAATCAGTCCAAAAGATTATTTTATATGGGCACTTGAAGTATTTCCCGCTATTCTGGGAATTGTCATATTGGGTCTGACTTTTAAAAAGTTTAAATTTACATATTTTACATATTGTCTGGTTCTTGTACATTGCTTTATTTTATTCATCGGCGCTCATTATACTTATGCGGAAGTGCCTTTATTTGATCTAATAAGAGACATATTCGTCCAGTCCCGCAATAATTATGATAAAGCAGGCCATTTCGCGCAGGGCTTTTTTCCTGCGATTATTATCCGGGAAATTTTTATACGGCTTGAGGTAGTAAAAAAGAATGGCTGGCTTAATTTTATCGTCGTTTGCATATGCCTGAGTATAAGCGCTGTATATGAATTCATCGAGTGGTTCGTTGCTGTTGTGACAGGCGAATCCGCGGACGCTTTTTTAGGTACTCAGGGATACATATGGGATACTCAATCAGATATGCTTCTCGCAACCATCGGAGCAATATTTGCCGTTGTATTTTTATCCGGAATACATGATCGTCAGATTGAAAAATATAAGTCAGAATGGAAGCCTCAATCCCGGAACGATGTCACCGGAAGGAATTAAAAGAAATATTAATGAAGTTTTGTATCAGGGTAAATCTTAATGTATGAACAATTATGCGTGCAGCAGAATGCAGGTAAGACTTACTATTTGTTAAAAAAAGCAGGGCATAGAGTAAAATATGAAATATTATCTCTATGCCCTGGTAAGTAAATTTTCCGGTTTATTTGATAGAAATTAATCTTTAAATTATAATTATTACTGTCGGTTACCGGGCCGGCTTCTGACAAGCAAAACTTTCAGCTGAATCAACATCTCCGCCTATATATGTGTGTATTTCCGGCCATACACAAAGCGGCCGGGTGCGTGTTCTGCTCCACGCTGCAGGCAGCTCATAATTAGCTGCATTTACTGATGCAGTGAGCTGATCAGGGGCTTTGCCTTTCTCCACCCAATCCATTAAAGCTGTAAGAGCGTCAAACTGGTCGGTTGCGCAGCCGCCTGAACAGTGCCCCATTCCAGGCACAATGAACAGACGCACAAAATCCCCTGCCCGGCCTTTATAATTTGCCTGAAGCTTTTCATACCATCTAATGGTATCATTGACCGAAAAGACGCCGTCGCTCTGTCCGTGATATATCAGGAGTTTCCCTCCCGCTTTGCGGAATTTTTTCATCCTGGGATTATCCACATCCAATGGGGTCATAAATTTCTGTGCGGATTCTTTGAATATTTTGTCTTTTGCAAAAATCTTGGGAGCATCGACATCGAAATCGAAATTTGACAGATAATTAACCAGATCCGCAGGGGTTCCGGGGGTCATTGTGGGCGGAGTAGTAAATATATATGAGAGTGAACCGCCGCCCATTATAGCAATTAACGGATAGAAATCCCATGGCGGTACGGGGCTGGATAGTTTCCAGAAGCTCCAGTCGCCGTTTGCAATACCCGGATCATAGGGCCAGTCGGAGTATAGCTGCTTACCGGCGGAATTTTTAGGCCCTCCCATAGCTTTCGATAACGCGGCAGTTTGAGCAGATGTCAGGCCGGAGGTGGAGAGATCGAATACCTCCTGGCATCCTGCCAGGTCTGCAACCATTCCGTCAGCAACGCCGTCCAGCTCATCGCATGCATCAAGTATGGCGTTTGCCACAGATTGTAAATCGGCAGAACTGAATGCTGTGCGCATATCGCTGTTAACGGACTGAAAGCTCTGAACATCCCAGGCGTGCTGTACTGCGGATTTTGGCAGGTTAAAGCCCGGGGATCCGGCAAGTATTCCATCAAAATATTCCGGAAAACGGGATGCTGCCACCATGCCGTGACGTCCGCCGTTTGAGCATCCTATATGATAGGAATATTTAGGTTTTTCGCCGTAAAAATACTGAATAATATCTTTTGCAATTGGAGCCATGGTGCCTGTGGCAGCATATCCATAATCATATCTGGCCTGCGGATCAAGACCGAAAGCATTACCGGCTGCAAGTCCCAGATTTGCATTGACCGGGTCGCTTCCATTATGGCCTGCGTCGGTACTGATAACAGCAAATCCGCGTTCAAGAGAACTGTCGGTTCCGGTAGCATTGGAACCGCCTGTCGCGGGAACAACCGATCCGTCATTTCCGCCGTTGCCCTGATACATAAAACGTTTGTTCCAGTCTATGGGCATGCGAAGTTCAAAACTGATTGCATATGTCTTTCCGTCAATACCAGTTCTTTCGTTGACCTTGCCTTTTACCATACAATACTCACAAGTGTCATCGGAAATGATTTCACTGCTTGTAATTTGAACATTTTTCATTTTTAGATTTTCACTGGTGATCTCGTCACAGTCATGCGGTCCGAAATCGTACCAGCATCCGGATATCAGCACAGTTAATATAAGAGTGATAAAACATAATACTAAGTTTTTGGGTTTCATCTCGTCCCTCCCTTTTTTTTAATTTTATAATGCGAAAAAATAACAAATACCTGTAAAAGGCATTTAACTTTACTGTTTACATTCCGGTTGGCGCATATAAATGCGTTTTTCTAATATCACCTCCTTGTTGTATTAGTAATTTTTTTAAAAAAATTAATTTTTAAATATGAAGATAATAAAATATTTATGCAAGTACATGCTTGCATTTTTGTGTTGATTGAAAGATATTACAGAATAAAAAGCAAGAAAAAAATATGAAATCGTCCAATAATTTGAAGAATAATAAATTAGTAATACTTTTATTTAAAAAAATTGGTTTTTTCTGAGAGTGAAATGCATAAAATGTATTTGACCTGATATTTTTTTAACCATCTTTTACAAACAAATTATAGATATTGATGAATTATTATAAAAATAAACAACACATGAAAAAAAATCCGAAAAAAATTAAAAAAGTAGAAAAGTTAAAAAGAAAGGATACCATGATACGTATTCTGGATGCTACTATAAGTCTTATGGGTAAATACGGTTATAAAGGCACAACAACAAGAAAAATCGCCGAAGCTGCAGGCGTAAATGAAGTGACGATATTTCGTTATTTTAAAAACAAACACGCCATAATGCAGAGTTTGCTTGAAAACGCACAATATTTATCCATGTCGCAATTAATGGCGGATTTTTTTAACAGTAAATTTTTAAGCCTTAAAGACTATTTCGATAAGTTCACCATAAAAGCATTTGAATCATTTATCATGAATAAAGATATATTTCTAATGTGTCTAAAAGATATAAATAATGATGAATCGGAATTTGTGAGAATGAGCATACAGGCTATGAGAAACCTGATTGATATTTTTAATAAGAGAATGATGGATTTAGCCAAAAAGGAAAAATTAAAAAAGAGATACCTGACGGATGTTTCCAATATTTATCATTCTGCAATGATAAGCGCGGCATACTGGTACATAATTAACGAAAAAAAGCTCTCAAAGCAGGAAGTGCTTCGCTATATGAAAAATATTACGCAAATTCTCCTGTATGGGATTATGGAAAAGCCATCTAAATAAGAATTTTCAGCCCGGATGCAGGCTCTTTAAGCGTTGCGTAGTTCGCCTTCAAACAGTCCTTGAAATATAATATCTCTGAAGAGTTCTAAATTCTCAAATAGGGTTTTTGGACGCACTCGAAGTCAATTTATATTTCAATCTCCATTCCGGGCTCTGCGTATCTGATCATAGGATGCCCGCTTTTTTTAAAGCGTCTTAAATGAGTGCCGTAAAATACTGCTTTCGGATGAACAAGCTTGATTCCGTTTTGTATAAGCTCCTGCTCGCTGACATGCACAGGCGATGGATCGCCCGGCTCGCCGTTAAGGTCAATTAGAATAATTTTTGATTTTTCCTTTAAAATAAATTCAATATTATGCGACCATTTTGTGTCTGATGTATAAGTAAATAGAATTTTTGAATTTTTTTTAAGAACAAATCCATAGGTCTCCAGGGGATGATCCATTTTAAATAACTCGGCGGTGTAATCCATGAGTTCTATTTCCGGAGCCTGGGACAGGGAAATCTCCTTGAAATCGATATTCTTCACAACCCAGTCCACGCATGGGCTTCCGACTGACATTGCTTTTTCTGTTAAATCAATCAGATAATCTTTTCCATGCCTCGGGATATATAGCTTCAGTTTTTTTTTCTGCCTGATTTCAGTTCCGAGCTTAAAAAGCCTGAGCGCGAAGAACGGGAATCCGAATGTGTGGTCGCCGTGCAGATGCGATATGTAAATCTGCTCTATTGCAGGAATGTCAATATTTTCCCGTAATAAAGATAGCATTACGTCAGGCGGCATTTCAATCAGGATTTTTTCATTTATGATGAACGAATTATACGGCAGGCCGTCGTTAAGTGCTCCGCCGTTTCCGAGAATTTTCATGTTCATAAGTTTTGTCTCCTTGAGAAATGATTTAGCAGGAATGTATGTTTATTTTGAATACATGGTCAGGCTGAAAATGCTAAAATATTTTTTAATATGAAATAGTTTCAAGTAAAATTTGTTTTAATGTAAGATTAAAAGAGACTAAAGTATGATAGAGAAAATCATAAAATGTAAGAAATTTAAATCATGTCATTATATTTATTTATTTTTATGTTTACTTAAGCAGATAAATTATTTTTTTACTTCCGCAAAGATACGCCGTGAAGTTATGAATCTTTGCGCCCACCATTTTTTATTTAAGTCATCGTTTACAACGCCCCGCATGCTGGCGTGCGTAAAATAGCCGGCAGATGTTGCCAGACCCACATGCGTTATCTTTTTACGGGCAGGCGATGCCGAGAAAAACACCAGGTCGCCTGCGCGGATGCTGTTCCTGTTCACCGGAGAACCTATCGTGCTCTGTGACACTGAGCTGTAACCGATTTTTTCCGGCGGAACACCGACCTTTCCGTCAGTAAGAACAGCTCTTGTGAATCCTGAGCAGTCAATGCCTGTCTTTTTCGATTTCCCGCCGTATTTATACCGGGTGCCCAGCCATGGCCTTATTGCTTCGTAAAAATCCGGGATTTTCAGTATCTGCCAGTTTTCTTTGCGTACAGCGGAAGATTTATCTTCAATTATGATTCCAGGCTCTTTATCTACTGTGGTGTTTTTTATATGCTTCTGCGTAGGAGCGCTGCCGGCTGTCTTTACTGCAGTATTGCTTTGCGACGAGCTTTCAGTAATTGCTTTAAGCCCTTTAGGTGAATTTTCGGCCTGAGTGAAGGCTTTTTGAGAATCGGCAAGGTTATTTATAATAATTCTGGCATTTTTTTCATTGATAGACTCACCTATGACATTTTCAATAACAGCTGTAAGGGATGCAGGCGAGGCTTTGGCGCCATTTGCAGGAATTCTTCTTGCAAGAAGAGAAGCTGTCTTGTTTATATCAAGCCCGTACAGCTTTGCTATAATGAGCCCGCGGCCTCCTGCGAGAATTGATAATCCGTCCCAGCCTTTTGAAAAAGCGTATCCTAAAAATGCGTCGCGTATTTCTTCAGGTATTCCGGCAGTCTTTGTTTCGTTGTTGTACTGTACCATGAGCACGAAATTTTTTAGCGTGATTTCATGCCTAGCTATTAACGGGATCAGGTCTTCAGAATCAAGAAAATGCGTGCCAGCTTCATCTGCATGATACATATACACGATAATCCGTGCAACCTCCGCAGGGTTCATGCGTTCCATGACTGCCCACGGAATTATCCTGTCCGTAATAGCGCGTATCTTGTCCCTGTTCTTTTTAATATTTTCAATTTTGAATTTGCCTGCTTCATACGAAAAAAGGCTTTTGTTTACTTCGAATCTTATTTTAACTGCTTCCTGTTTTGAAAAATCGTCTTTTAATGTGTCATCCAGAGAATCCGCCTCAGCGCTTAAAGCTAATATTAAACAGAATAATATGGTGGTTATGTTTTTCATAAGATGATTCTCCACGCCTATAATTTTGATCAGTATTTGCTAAATATTCAACATCTTTTTAGAAAATAATAGGAGTCAATTCGAAAAACAAAACAAATTTTTAAGATAACTTGTAATTATTATTTTGATAAAAGTAATTTTTTTGTATATTATATAGTATCTTTACAAATCAATAAATTTATATTTTCTCTGAGAGGCAGATGATGATAGAAAAAATATTAGTGTTTTTGATAATAACAATGGCTGTGGTGCTTAATCAGCAATGCGTTTCTGCAAAAGCAAATCTTGAGAAAGCTACCTTTGCAGGAGGATGTTTCTGGTGCATGGTCAAACCGTTCCACAAATACGACGGAGTTGTGGAAGTTATATCCGGGTATACGGGCGGGAAAATAAAGAATCCGACTTATGCGCAAGTTTCATCCGGGACAACCGGGCATCTGGAAGCTGTGGTGATAACGTTCGATCCGGCAAAGATAAGCTTTTCTGAACTGCTCGACATCTTCTGGAGGCAGATAAATCCGACTGATGCAGGAGGCCAGTTCGCAGACAGGGGCACGCAGTATAAGGCTGCGGTTTTTTATCATACGAAAGAACAGAAAGAGCTGGCTTTAAAGTCCAGAGAGAAACTCGCGAAGAGCGGTTTGTTTAAACAGCCTATAGCTGTTGAGATCAGACAGGCAGAAGCGTTCTATAAAGCTGAAGAATATCATCAGGATTATTATAAAAAAAATCCGGATCATTATGAACTTTACAGGCAGGGCTCGGGAAGGGCGGAATATTTAAAGAAGACATGGGAAAATAAAAGCGATAAAAAACCGGCGAAAAAAAACAATAAATCATTCAACAAGCCGGGCAAAGATGAGATAAAGAAAAAACTTAGTCCTTTGCAGTATCAGGTCACTCAGGAGTGCGGTACTGAAATGCCTTTTCAAAACGAATTCTGGAACAACAAGAAAGAAGGAATTTATATTGATGTTGTATCGGGAGAAGTGCTTTTCTCTTCAAAAGACAAGTTCGATTCCGGTACAGGCTGGCCGAGCTTTACAAAGCCGGCTGATCCCCGTAATGTTATAGAAAAGCCGGATAATAGCCATGGCATGGCAAGGACCGAGGTAAGGAGCAGGAATGCGGATTCGCATCTGGGCCATGTTTTTAACGACGGCCCCGGACCGGGAGGTTTAAGATACTGCATTAACTCAGCATCGCTGCGTTTTATTCCTAAAGAAGACCTTGAAAAAGAAGGATACGGTGAGTACAGGAAGCTGTTCGGGGAGGATTAAGAATAAAAATAAAACAGCCCGCAGTTTTACTACGGGCTGTTTTGTTATGGTTTAATCAGAGTTATCTAAGTTATTTTACTTGTCTCAGCTTGAATCTCTGGATTTTGCCAGTTGAGCTCTTCGGCAGTTCCTTAACAAATTCAACCCATCTCGGATATTTGTATTTGGCCATTTTGTCAAGCACCCACTGCTGAATTTCCTTTTCAAGTTCTTTTGATGGATTAAATCCTTCTTTAAGAACTACAAAGGCTTTTGGTTTTGTAAGCCCTTTTTCATCATTCATGCCTATAACCGCTACTTCAAATACTGCAGGATGCTCCATGATGCAGTTTTCAACTTCTACCGGCGATACCCAGATTCCGCCTACTTTTAACATATCGTCGCCGCGTCCTGCGCACCAGTAAAAGCCATCGTCATCAACATAATATTTATCACCTGTATTAATCCATTCGCCCTGCATAGTTGCCTTAGTCTTTTCTCTTTTTCTCCAGTACTGCTGGGCTGCGCTTGCGCCTTTTACCAGAAGAAGTCCTATTTCTCCCTTGGGTACATCCTGGCCGTCATCGTCAATTAGTTTAACTTCGTATCCTGGAACAGGTTTGCCTGTTGCGCCGGGTTTAACTTCTCCGGGTTGGTTGGAAATGAATATGTGCAACATTTCGGTTGAACCAATACCGTCAAGAATATCAATACCGAAACGATTTTTCCATCTGGTATAAATATCCGGAGGAAGCGCTTCGCCTGCTGAAACGCACAGACGAACAGACGAAAATTCATGCTCTTTGTTAGGATTAGGAGTGGTCCCCTTTTCCTTATCCTTTTTCTCCAGATATTCAAGCATTTGACCGTATAAAGTGGGTATGCCGAAAAATATAGTCGGTTTGAATTTCTGAATATAGTTAAATACCCCTTCGGGTTTCGGGGGATCAGGATTAAGAACAACGGACGCGCCCACTGAGAATGAAAGGTACCCGGAATTTCCTAGTCCGTATGCGAAGAACAGCCTTGCAGCTGAAAAGAGTATATCATTTTCAGTCAGATTAAGAACACCCTGCCCGAAAGATTCGGACACTGCAACCATATCATGCTGCGAATGAATTGCACCTTTAGGTGAACCTGTAGAACCGGAACTATAGAGCCAGAAACCCACATCTTCTTTTGTTGTAAATTCGGTTTTAATTGTCACAGGCGCGTGTCTGTATTTCTGCTTAAATGGTATAAACGCTCCCTGTTTTTCGGAGAGTGTAATCACATCACGTAAGTAATAAAGATCTCCCTTTATTTGAGTTACAAGCGGTCTGAGCGGTTCCGATACAAAAAGAGCACGTGCCCGGCTGTCATTCAGATAATATTCATAGTCGTCGGGTGTAAGCATTGTATTAACCGGAATCGGTACTGCTCCGATTTTTATAGCGCCATAGAAAATCGCAAGGAATTGCGGCGAATCAAGCATAAGAATCATAATACGGTCGTCAACACGGATGCCTAATTCACGCAAAGCGTTGGCGGTTTTATTGATCATTTTTTGCATATCATTGTACGTGTAATTACGGAATTCCGTATACACGGCAATTTTGTGGCCGCGGCCCTGACGTATATTCCTGTCTATAAAATAGTCAGTCGCGTTGAAAAAATCTTGTTGTGAACCGTGAATCATTTTAACTCCTTTTATAATATTGCTATTATAAATATAATTGGTAAATTTTTAAATTATAATACGTTACAAATTTTATCAATTAATAGTAAAATTTTGAGTATATAATTTATTTGTAAATCTAAAAATGTAATACTGAAAATTACAGTACACACTATAAGACAAATTTAAAATAGGTGCAAATTACGTCAATAATAATTTATAACGCAACAATTAACTTTTATCAAAGCATGATAAGCCGCGCGTTAGTTTAAAAAGAGAAACCAGGTATAGTATGATTAACCCTATAATAGTTCCGATAAAAATTCCGGCTATGACATCCGAAGGATAATGCTTAACGAGAATTATCCTTGATGTTGATATTAACACAGAATTAAAAAAAAGTAAACTCCAAAATTTTTTAATACAGCATAAATAGACAATGAAAAATGCGAATATATTTGAGGCATGATTGGAAGGCATTGAGTAGTCTTTTCTTGAAGATAATTCTTTTTGATCAGAGAATTGTTTGGATTTATTCAAATTTAATTCAATAGCAGGTCTTTGACGCTTAATGGCCGGTTTTAATACTCGGTAGCATAAAATATCGGAAGCAGCTACGGATAACAGAGCAGCAATAATAAAGATTGCAGCCTTTTTTTTTATTTTAATAAACGAGTAAACAATAAATATTAAGCAAGTGATTAAGATGTACGGCTTTCCGCTTATAATTTGAAAAAAATCAAAAAGCAGAGATTCTTTTAAACTCCAGAAGTATTTTGCAATTTCCAGTTCCAATTCGATTACCTTATTATCAATCTGTCCAGCCTAACAGGTGGAGACCAATCCTGAAGAACCAGTAAAAAGCAATAAAACAGGCTTTTAATAATTTAGTTTTTCAGAAGAAGATTTTTTTCATTGTTTTTATAATCAAAATAAAATGAATTTAACCGAAAGTCAATTACTAAAGTTAAGTAAATATAATGGCCAATAAAATATTGGTTTGTAGTAAATAAAAGTATTGACATTGGAGTTAGACATTTCTAAATATGTTTAACTTAATGAACTTTTAAAATATACTAGTAATTAATCACTTATACCGAAGGCAAAGCAATGGAATCATCAGAAATAATTAATCATACATTCGAAGACACAACTTTAAGTCCGAATATGCAGGATTATGTTGAAATGATCGAGGTTTTATCCAGAACAAAGAAAGTTGTCCGGGTGAAAGATATTGCAAAGAACCTGAATATTAAAATGCCCAGCGTTACTTCTGCTCTTCAGAAGCTTGAAGAAATGGGACTGATCATTTATGAAAGGTACGGCTATATAGAATTAACGGAAAAAGGAAAAAAGATTGGTGTTAATGTTTATGACAGGCATACATGTCTGTCTGAATTATTTACCACGGTTTTTAAGATGGAGAAAAAAAGAGCAGAAGAAGTTGCGTGTCGTGTTGAACATCAGTTAACATCTGAAGCGTGCAGACAGTTATACAAATTTCTTGAATTTTATAAATCAGAAAAAGAAAAAAATGAAATCTGGGCTGAGAGGCTGAATAATATCCTTGAAGAAAGGCCGCTTTCCGAGCTTCGGCAGGGGGATAGTGCAAAAATTGTACATATAGAAGGATCAGGCCCATTTAAAAAAAGACTTGGAGAGATGGGATTCAGGAAAGGAGAACTGCTGAAAGTTTTAAAGTATGCACCGTTAAAAGATCCTCTTGAACTAAGGATTAAAGAATATAATCTTTCATTAAGAGTTGAGGAAGCAAAAGAAATAATAGTAAAACCTTTGAGTATATAATATGAAAAGTCAAATAATTGTCGTAGGGCTTGCCGGAAATCCGAACAGCGGGAAAACAAGTATTTTTAATGCTTTAACAGGCGCAAGGCAGAAGGTTGCAAACTGGAGCGGGGTTACGGTTGAAAAGAGAGAAGGCAGGCTCAAATATAAAGGATATACTTTTAAAATTGTCGATCTGCCGGGTACTTACAGTCTTAGTTCGTACAGCATTGAAGAAATTGTAGCACGTGATTTTATTATAAGCGAAAATCCTGATGTGATCATAAATGTTGTCGATGCCGGTAATCTAGACAGGAATCTGTATCTGACTACGCAGCTCATTGATATGAGAACCAGGGTTGTTATGGCACTTAATATGTACGATGAAGCTGAAGTAAAAGGTATCAGGATAAATACCGATACTCTCGGTGCTCTTCTGGGTATGGATGTTGTTGGAACTATAGCTGTAAAATCAGAGGGTATTGATAAACTTCTGGATGCTGTAATCGATGTTTCATCAAAACAGAGTCAGGTATCAAGACATATACATATCAATTACGGGAATGATATAGAATCAGAGATTCAAAAAGTCCAGAAGACGATCAGATCCGTTGAATTGATACAGGAGAAATATTCCACACGCTGGCTTGCACTGCGTCTGATCGAAGGCGACCGGGATGCCGAATTAAAGCTTAAAAGGTATCGTAATTTTGAAGATATATTAAAACAGGCGGCTCTAAGCAGACTTATAATAGAAAAAAGATATAATGATGATATAGAAACTATTTTTACAGATATGCGCTACGGTTTTATTGCCGGAGCAATTAAAGAAACCGTAAAAAAAACCGCTCCAAAGCGCAGGGATTTTACGGAAAAGATAGATAAGATTGTAACAAATCAATTTTTTGCATTTCCTATTTTAATCTTTTTTCTGTGGATGCTGTTTGAACTTACATTCGCTCTCGGCCAGTATCCAATGGATCTTATTGATAAAGGAGTTATTTTATTAAGCGATGCGCTAGAAGCCACGCTTCCGGATAGCGTGTTAAAAGATCTTATAATAAACGGTATTATAAACGGTTTAGGAGGCGTTATTGTTTTTCTTCCCAATATACTAATTTTATTTATGGGAATAAGTTTTATGGAAGATACCGGATACATGGCTAGGGCTGCATTCATCATGGATAAGATAATGCATAAGATGGGACTGCATGGAAAGTCTTTTATTTCGCTCGTAATGGGATTTGGCTGCAATGTTCCTGCTATAATGGCAACCCGTTCTCTTGAGAATACCAGGGACAGAATATTAACAATTCTGGTAAATCCGTTCATGAGCTGTTCTGCAAGGCTTCCCGTATATATTCTCTTTGCAGGAACATTTTTCAGCTCCTTCGCAGGAGTGGTAATTACTTCCTTATACGCTGTCGGTATTATCCTGGCTTTTATTTCTGCGAAACTATTTAATGCGGTTTTTTTTAAAGGCCAATCTATGCCGTTTGTTATGGAGTTGCCGCCATACAGGCTGCCGACCTTAAAGACTACTTTGCTTCACATGTGGGACAGGGGTTCTCTGTATCTAAAAAAAGTCGCTGGTATCATACTGGTGTTTTCAATTATTATCTGGGTATTAAGTTCGTATCCCAGGTCATCGGAAATCGAAAAAAAATACACAGATCAGTCAAATGAGATTACTAAAACATTTATCATTAATAAAAATAAAATAATAAAAGCACACGGTCCGGAATCAAAAGAACTGACAATGCTTAATGAAGAAAATGAAGCTCTTTTTGAAAAAGTAAATATTGAAAAAAGATCAGAAGAAATGAAATATACTTTAATAGGCAGATTTGGAAGCGCTGTGTACCCTCTGATCAAACCTCTTGGATTCAACTGGCAGATGGGCATATCGCTTACAACAGGCTTTGTAGCGAAAGAAATTGTTGTAAGCACTATGAGCGTTCTTTATCATTCAGCTGAAGAGGAAAGCGATAACGGCAAGCAGAAGTCGCTGCGCGAAGTGTTAAGAAACGAGGAGTACGGGATAACGCCGCTTATTGCCTACACTTTTTTACTCTTTGTGCTGATGTATGTGCCGTGCATCGGAACAGTGGCTGTTATAGGCAGGGAAGCGGGCTGGAGATGGGCAGTGTTCTCGATCGCATACCAAATGATTCTTGCGTGGGTAGTGTGCTTTATATTTTATAATGCAGGGCTTTTGCTGGGATTTTAATAATATTAGAGTTGTTTTATAATTCATTTATTAATGAGTGTGATGGCTGAATTATTTCTCTCCCTGCGAATGCGTGAGGAGGAAATATTCAAGCTGTCTCTCAGAGAAGAAAAAAAATCTAATATTAGTAAATATGAAAAAAGAGAAATTATTATCCTTAATACTGGACAGCTGGAATAAGGCGGTGGTGTTTGTCGATACTGACCATGTAATTCAATACATGAATCTTCCGGCAAAGAAGCAATATGCCAAATGGGGTGATGTTATTGGTAAAAGCATTTTTGACTGTCATAACGAAAATTCACGTACAATAATCAGCAATGCATTTTCGCAGTTAAAAGAAGGTTCTGATGAAGTTTTGTTTACAGATAACGAAAAACACCGGGTATATATGCGGGCTGTACGGGATGAAAACAGTAATTTGATTGGATATTATGAACGCTATGAAACGCCTCTCGGAAAGTAAAGGGGATTTTTAATGCTTATTTCAGTTTCAATAATTTGCTTTAATGAAGAAAAAAAAATAAGGCGGTGTCTTGAAAGTGTAAAATGGGCAGATGAAATCATTGTACTCGATTCATTCTCCACGGACAACACTCTGGACATCTGCAGAGAATATACGGACAAGATTCATCAGCATAAATTCGATGGGCACATTCAGCAGAAGAACAGGGCTATTGATCTCTGCTCAAACGACTGGGTATTCTGCATTGATGCGGACGAAGTTGTAAGCAATAAACTTAGCGCATTGATTCTGGGCATTGACATTCAAAAAACAGAGTATCAGGGTTTTGCTGTTCCGCGTAAGGTATTTTATCTGGGTAAATGGATAAAGCACGGGGGATGGTATCCGGACTATAAAATAAGGTTGTTCAACAGGAAGTCCGGCAGATGGGGAGGTATTAATCCACATGATACGGTGATAGTGAACGGAAAAACATCCAGGCTAAAAGGCGATCTGCTACATTATTCATACGAGAGCGTAAGAGCTCATCTGGATCAGGTCAACAAGTTCACTGACATTATGGCGCTGGAATACGGAAAAATCGGAGAAAAACCGTCCGTTATTAATTTGACGATCAGGCCGTTTGTAAAATTTTTCAAAATGTATTTTCTAAAGATGGGCTTTCTTGACGGCAGAAGAGGATTTATAATAGCAGTAATCGCGTCTTTTTATGTATTTATGAAATTCGTTAAATTGTTTGAAAGAAAGATTGACTCATGACGAATAACCCATCAATTTTAATTTCTATAGAATAGATTTGATAAAAAGGGAATTTTGATTAAAAAATCAATGCCCTGGAGATAATTCACTACAATCATTAAGTTAATGAAATTATCTTCAATATATCAGGGCATTGATGTCAGGTCAAGGAGCAACCGGTACTGTATGCTAATATGACAGGGAAAATGTATTGATATTAAAAGGCTTTCAGTCTTTTTCTTTTGCGGGCGTCCAAACCTTCCATACGTTTCCTACTAGGTCTGGTCCGGGCTTTAATGTCATTTTACCCGGTTTCCATCCTGAAGGCGTTGCTTCTGCTCCCTTGCTGTTGCGCACGTGCTGGAAAGCCTGCACCTGCCTTATTGACTCATTAATGTTTCTGCCGACAGGAGGAGTCAGTACTTCGTATCCTTGCACGACTCCGTCGGGATCAATTATAAATCTGCCTCTTGTTTCTACTCCTGCATTATCATCGTAAATACCGTAAATAGTGCCGACTTTGCCGCCGGCATCGGAAAGCATTGCGAATGGTACTCCTCCTTCCGTCATTTTGGATATTTCATTATCGTTCCACATTTTATGGACAAATACGCTGTCAACGCTCATTGATAAGACTTCAACTCCCAGCTTTTGTAAATCATTATAACGATCGGCAACTGCCGATATTTCGGTTGCTCAAACGAACGTAAAATCACCCGGGTAAAAGCATAAGAGAACCCACTTTCCCAGATATTCGGACAATTTAACGCTGACAAATTTGCCCTTTAAATATGCGGGCGCTGTAAAATCCGGCGCCTTCTGGCCTACTTTAATCATACCTTCCTCCTTTTGTTGTGTAATTTGTTTTTCCTCGCTGTTGATTGCGGGCTTGGCTTTTTCACCGACCGGTCCCCCGGTCGGCCTGGCGCAGCCGACCTTCATTTCTTCAGGCATATTTTACCTCCTGATTAGTTAATTTTATTTTTGTAATCATATCAAATATGGAATTATTGTCAATTATAAATTATTAATTAATATTATTAATGATTCTATCAGTTCAAATGGAATAATTCAAGAAAATTTGCTTTAACAAGTTGATTAATGATAAGAAAGACCCAGATAGGCAGAAAGAATTTTTGGAATGAAATTTATTTTGAAATTAAGTAATAACTGTAATTAATATTTTTGAGATGAACACCGGTATGAATTTTTAAGAAAGAGATTTTAATCGGTCTTATAATTAGTTTTGGTTTTTTAAGAGTCTGCTGTTTTCCTGCTGGCTGGAGACCTTTATAACTCCAATTTATTGTCCTGTTATATATAGACCTCTCTTGGTTTACTTCCTTGCTGCGGGCCTACGTAACCGCGTTCCTCAGCAAGTTCTATTATCCTCGCAGCCCTGTTATATCCGATTGAGAGTCTTCTTTGCAGATATGATGCTGAAGCTTTTTTTGTTTCTTCAATGATCCTGATGGCTTCGACAAAAAGAGCGTCGTCGGCTGAATTATCAATATCATCCGAATCTTCATCTTCAAGATTTTCTTCGATATCTACGTATTTTGGTTTGCCGTATTTTCTGGTGTGGCGCACTATTTTCATTATTTCTTCTTCAGTTATGAATGCGCCCTGCACACGCACGGGAAAAGAAGTCACAGGGGACTGGTAAAGCATGTCACCCTTGCCGAGCAGAGTTTCGGCGCCGTTCTGATCGAGAATTGTTCTTGAATCGATTTTCTGTGCAACCTGAAATGCAATTCTTGCAGGAAAGTTTGCTTTTATTATTCCAGTAATTATGTCCACTGACGGCCTTTGCGTAGCGAGTATAAGATGAATTCCTACAGCCCTTGCTTTCTGCGCTATTCTTGTAATTGAGCCTTCGATCTCCTTTGCTGCTATCATCATAAGGTCAGCCAGCTCGTCTATCATTATAACAATGTACGGCAGACGTTCGTACTTTTCTTCGTAACCGGTAATTCTCTCGTTATACTTGTCAATATCCCTTGCATTTACTTCAGAGAGTAGCTTGTAGCGCCTTTCCATTTCAGAAACTGCCCATTTAAGTGCGCGGGGAGCCATGTATGTTTCGGTAATTACAGGCGCTAAGAGATGCGGAAGTCCGTTATAAAGCTGAAGCTCAACCATCTTTGGATCAATGAGAATGAATCTGACACTGTTTGGATCATAGTTGTAGATAAGATCGCAGATGATGGAATTAAGGCATATCGATTTGCCCGATCCGGTAGCACCCGCGATCAGAAGATGAGGTTGTTTTTTAAGGTCGATTGTCACGGGTTTGCCAAGAATATCCTTGCCGAGCCCGACCTTTAATTTCATTGTGTGTGAATTGTATTCGTGAGATTTTATAATATCTCCTATCGTCACCATCTCTCTGGTTGTATTCGGGATTTCAACGCCTATAGCGGACTTTCCGGGAATCGGTGCGACAACCCTGACCTTGTATGCCGCAAGTGCCATTGCAAGGTCGTCCGAGAGTCCCACAATTTTGTTGACTTTTATGCCGGGAGCTATCTGTATCTCGTATAATGTGATAACAGGCCCTCTGTGTACATTAATCACGCGCGATTCTATCCCGAAATCGCTTAATGCTTTTACAAGCAGGTCCGAATTTCTCTTGGCCTCGGCTTTCCAGCTTACCGAATCAATAGGGGAAGATATTTCCAGAAAATCTGTAGGTACAATATATTTTTCAGCAAGCGGAATTTTCTCGAAGACCTTCGGAATATAAGATACAGGGCGATCTTCGTCATATTGTTTGGAAAGTTCAAGCACCTCGCATTGATCGTCTTCTTCCTCGTCTTCATCCTCAAGTTCATCAATTATCACTTCCGGTTTGACATCATGTTCAAGCACTGCAGATTTTATCCTGTTTGTTTTAATTTTTAAAGGTTTTTCATCTTCAGTATAATTTACATAAGCAATATCATTCAGTGTGTCCCGGATGGCGGCTGATGAAGAATGTCCGGGCTCTTCATCTATATAAGAATACACGGGTGTATATTCAGGCCTGAGTAATTTTTTTGTTTTCAATGCGAATGATGCGAGGGGTGTGAGCGGGACGAGATCTCCTTTGTTTGACATATTCATTGAAGCTGTTTCAGAATCTGCCGGCAGAGCAAAGTGTTCGAGTAATTTACTTTCCTTATCTTTTGATATCTTACCTGTATAAAAATTTCCGACAATCACTTTTTTCTTTGTTATCCACGGTTCCTTTTCCCGTTTTCTCTTAATCGCTCCCTCAATATCCGTTAATGGAATGTGTTTATCGTAATCAAAAAAAAATATTTTTTTAATAATTTTTATAGTAGTATTCTTAATTTTTAAAAATATTTTGCCGTCTCTTTTACTCATGTCCGCAATTATTAAAGAGAATGACAAAATACCAAGAAGTACAAGGCCGATGATATTCAGAACAAGAACCACCAGGAAGGCGCCGATCTCACCGAAAATACCGACAATTATTTTTGCAAGAAACTGTCCGGTGAAACCGCCGGAAAAGTGCGGAGAGCTGCTTTCATGCATTAGTGATAACAGGATAGAAGCAGTGACCATCAATAATAACAAAGAAAATATACGTTCAACAATATCGGCTGTGGCGTTGTTTTTTAAAAAGCTCCAGCCTGTGAGCACGAATATGATAACAGTAACAAACGATAAATAACCGAAGCCTGCCCTTAGAAAGTCGCTGAAATATGCTCCAAGCGGGCCGATTATATTATGAGCCGGCCTGCCGCCCGCGAGAAGTTTAATGTCATTAATATCAAAGCTGGCAAGCGAAAGAAGTAAAATGATCGAGATAAGCAGAAGGAAAATACCCGTTACTTCTTTATATTGACGATCGGTAAACACAAAGCGAATCCTCCAAAAACAGATAGAGACTGCCAAAAGAGCCTCTTCTTATTCTCGGCTTTAACGGGATAATATTTTAGCGTATTAAATATTATGTTTGTACTTCAATTATAATAATTTCAATAAGCGGAGATCTTTTCGATAAGTTATAAATATGCTTTTTAATTTTTTTATTTAAACTTAATTCAATATCTTTCTGTGTTGCTCCGTCAAGAAGCAATTTACCCAGCTCTTTTTCGGTAAATTGAATGATAGAATCGATTATTTTTTTACTTTTATAATCAAGAAATCCTTTTGGAATTATTTCCGGGGATTTTATTATAATTGTTCCTGCTATTAAAGCGTAAATGAACAGTATCCCGTCCTTAGACATAGCCTGCCTTTCTTTAATAACAGCGCTTTCAATGTCTCCTGTGTCTATGCCGTGAACAAATGTTTTAGTCAGAGCAATGGAGCCGGTTTTTTTAAAATAGCTTTCACTGAGTTCAAGTATGTCTCCATTATCAGCCAGCATTATGCGCGACTGTTTTATTTTTAAGGATTCAGCTATTTTCGCATGAGCTTTTAAATGTCTGTATTCGCCGTGTATAGGCATAAAAAATTTCGGTTTTGAAAGAGAGATCATGAGCTTGAGCTCTTCTTCAGCCGCATGTCCGGATGCATGGATTTCATCCAGATCGTAAAAAACCTGCGCTCCCTGGCGTAATAGTGAATTGACGACATTATTGACTGTTTTTTCATTGCCTGGAATAATAGACGCGGAGATCGCTATCGTGTCTTTATCAGTTATGTGTATATGCTTGTGGGTTCCGTTCGCCATTCTATAAAGAGCGCTCATGGGCTCGCCCTGGCTTCCTGTACAAACAACCACTATTTTTTTATCCTGCATATTTACAGCGTCCCGTATGTCAACAATAAGGTCTTTTTTGTAGGATAAATATCCTAAAGACCTTGCAATCTCAAAATTTTTTTCTATCGTGATGCCCGAGAGCGCTACTTTGCGGTTGTAAACATGAGCGGCATCCAGAACCTGTTGTATGCGGTGAATATTGGACGCAAATGTAGCAACAATTATTCTTCCTCTTGAGGAGGAGAATATATCGGCTACACCCTGCTGAAGGGAGCCCTCGGAGCGGGAATATCCTTTTACAACCGCGTTCGTACTGTCCGACATAAGGAGCAGAACGCCCTTTTCACCATACTCGGCAAATTTGGCAAGGTCTATCATCTGGCTGTCAATCGGTGAAAAGTCTATCTTGAAATCGCCGGTATGAATAATTGTTCCGCATCCTGTATTTATCGCTACAGCTATACCGTCAATAATAGAATGGTTTATTCTTATAAATTCGACAGAAAAATTTCCGATTTCTATTCTGTCTCTGGGAGCAACTTCAATTAGTGTAGGTTCATCTTTTGGCGGCCTTTCTTTTAATTTACTTTTGATAAATCCAAGAGTCAGGCTCGCGGCATAAACAGGCGTGGTAATTTTCTGCAGCAAAAAAGGCAGGCCACCAATGTGGTCTTCGTGTCCATGGGTTATAATGATCCCCTTTACCTTTTTTTTATTTTTTATGATATATGAGAAATCCGGAATTAGGAAATCTATTCCCGGCATTTCGTCATCCGGGAACATTAAACCGGCGTCGATGATTATAATATCATCATTATACTCAAAAATGGTTAAATGATTTCCAATGGCGCCAAGTCCTCCGAGCGGGACTATCCTAATTTTTTCATTTTTCCAGTCCTTCCCTTCAGCTTGTTTAATTTCTGATTCTTTCTGTTTTTTTCTTTGTCTTGTCATATACCGGTATGCCCGAATCCTCCGTCATTTCTTTTGGTGACGCTTATTTCATTGACTGTTGTGAATTCTCCTCTGTAAACTTTACAGAATACCATTTGTGCTATTCTCATTCCACTCTCTATAGTAAAAGCCTTTTTACCGAAATTTGCAAGTATAATCTTTATTTCACCTCTGTAATCCGAATCGATTGTGCCGGGTGTATTGAGGAGAGTAAGTCCGTGATTCAGAGCGAGTCCGCTTCTCGGACGTATCTGCGCCTCGTATCCTTGAGGCAGCTCGATAGCAATGCCGGTTGAAATCAGCTTTATGTCTCCTGGATATAGAGTTACAGGCGACTCAAGGCTTGCGAAAACATCAGCTCCTGCGGAGCCTGTACTTTTATATTCAGGGATATTCGCTTCCGGTGATACTTTTATTTTTACAGGAATCATATGCAGGTGTTTTAATATTTATTTTTGTTTGTTCTGAGAAACAGGAATTTTAAAGCCTGTTTTATTGCTTTTACAAGTTTCTTCAGGATTTGTGGGGCTGTCTCAAAAACGTTCGCTGAGTGAATTTCGCGATTGTACATTTGATTCAGACGTTCATTCCGATACAATTTTGCCGCTTTCAGCGCCAAAATCACTCAATGAGCGCAGCGAAATTTATATCGATGCGACTTTTAAGGCAGCCCATGGATTGTAAAAAACCATGACTTAAAATAATTATTATAGACTTTCAATAAATTCTAAAATGGCTTTATTTAAAACTCTGGGTTTCTCAAGCTGCGCAAGGTGGCCGGCTCCTTCAATAGTCATCATTTTTGCTTTTTTTATATTATTCCTGAGATATTCGCCGTACCATACCGGAGTCATGATGTCGTTTTTTGAACTGATGACTAGCACAGGCGCATTTATTTTATGGAGTTTTTTTCTAATGTCAAAAGTATCGCATGCAGTGAAGTCGCCAAGCACAATACTTTTATCAATAACAATCATATCCTTTAAAGATGGTTCGATTTTTTTTATTTCTGTATTTGCCGGGAACAAAATATCGCTCATACCTATAATAAATGCTTTAAAATCTTTTTTTACTGCCTGAAAGATTGCTGGAAGGACTTTTAATTTTGCACCTGTATTTAACAAAATTGCTGCTTTGCATATTTCCGGATGATTTACAAGAAGCTCCTGAGCGATTGCCCCTCCCATGCTTGTCCCGGCTAAAATACATTTTTTTATTTTTAATTCGGCAATTAATCCAGAAATTTTCTTTGCGTAATCTGAGATTGAGTCCATGCCCGGACCCCTGCTTTTACCGTGTCCAGGCAGGTCGGGAACAATTATGTTTGCTTTATCCGAAAAATATTTGATCTGCAATATCCAGCTTAAGGCTGTTATGCCTGCGCCGTGTAAAAAAATTAAATTTTGTTTGCTTTTATCAAGCGGCCATTTGCCGGTCAGAAAGCTTAGATTTGCTTTTTCCTGTCTTTCCATTCATAACTCCTTTTGGTATATTATTCGCATTCCCATATAAAAAGTGCAAATAAAATTGTTTATATTTTAAAAAAAATTCTTTTTTAAGAGAGAATTTCTTGACCTTGTTTGATTGTTAATAAATTAGTAGATTAAAAAATTTATGATAAAGAAAAAAATATTCGGCAATACATTAAAAGAACAGCTTAAAGCGAGTGCAGATGACCGTCTCTATAGATTCATAATGAACGGAGACAAGGTGCGCGGAGTGATTTTAAAAGGCACTAGGATGGTGAATGAAATGCGCGCTAATCATGAGCTTGGGATTCTGGAGACAGTAGTGCTGGGCCGTGCATATTTATCTGCTGCACTTGTGTCCGCTGATTTAAAGGGGAATGACAGGTTATCAGTTAAAGTCGAATGTTCCGGCCCTATTAAAGGTTATAACGTTGAAACAAACGCATATAATGAAGTGCGCGGGTATCTGAAAAACATATCAATACAGCTGGATCAACCGCTTAATGACTTCAATCTTTCGCAATTTTTTGGTGCCGGATTTTTAACGGTAACGAAATATCTGGAAGACAGTAAAAATCCATTTTCCGGGACAGTTATACTGAAATACGGCAATGTCGCGCAGGATATGGCTTATTATTTTACGTCATCTGAACAGATCCCGACATCTTTTAATTTAAGCATTCAATTTGATCATGAAGGAAATGTAACGGGCGCCGGCGGCATGTTTCTGCAGGCAATGCCGGGTGCGGACCAGGCGGACATTATTTCCCTTGAAAAAATAGTGACTGGTTTCCCATCTATGGCTTCAGCTTTTTCCGAAGGTAAAACCCCTGTTGGATTAATAAATGAATTATTCAGGGAATATTCTCCTGTGTTTCTGGCAGACACAAGAGTCGAGTTTTTCTGCCGCTGTAATAAGGAGCTTATGCATCATTATCTTTCAATTCTTCCGAAAAAGGATATTGACGATATTCTGGCAAACGGCCCGTTCCCGGTTGAGATAAGATGCCATAACTGCAATACAAAGTATTATTTTGAAAGGGACGAGATAGAGCAGATACGCGGAAGAATTATTCATTAATAAAGTGCGCTATTCAATCGCGCAGTCAGTGACTTTGCCCTTAAGCAGTTTAACTGCATGCGGAATTGCTTTTTCTATGAAAGAGAGATTCTCTCGCACAGCCTTGGGGCTGCCGGGAAGATTGATTATTATACTCTGCTTTCTTATTCCGGATGCTGCGCGCGAAAGCATTGCATGAGGGGTGATTGCCAGTGATTTAGCGCGCATTGCTTCAGCAAAGCCTGGAGCTTCGCGGTCGATTACTGCTTTGGTAGCCTCTGGTGTAACGTCTCTGGGAGCAAAACCCGTACCTCCCGTAGTAAGTATCAGGTCATAGCCTGCATCCGAGAACTCGATCAGTTTATCTTTTATCTTATCCTGCTCGTCGGGAACAATTGTTTCGGACACAACTTTGTATTCCTGCGATTCAGCCCATTTCCTGATCTCAGGGCCGGAAAGATCGTCCCTCATCCCTTTTGATGACCTGTCGCTTACTGTTATTATTGCTACTGTTATCATATGGTTAAATCAAGTTTGTTGAAAATGTTAATAACAAGTGCCCTCACCCGGGCGGGCCTGACGGCTGCCCACCCTCTCCCATGCTTCGCACGGGCTAGGGTAACAATGCCCTCGCCCGCCGGAACGGTGGGAGAGGGCAGCTGCGCGATAGCGCCAGCCGGGTGAGGGTATCAGTTTTTATCTTAAAAAATCCATTAGCGTAGGCATTATTGTTTTCGCACCCACTGCGAGAGCATAGTTATGCACGCTTTCCAGCCAGCGGAAGTTCATTATTGTTTCTGCATAGTCAATTCCTTCAGTCTTGGAAAGCATCTGAAGCACGTTTTCCTTCGCATACTCAGCTCTTTTTGCAACTTCGTCAACCCTGTTTTTTCTTGCTCCTGCCGCAGCGACATTTTTAAGTATATTTTCAAGTCCAAGATCTATTAAACCCAGATCGCGTCCGCCGATAAGCTCCTGGTCATTGCGGATGAAATCATCGCGCAGCGTAATCATCATTTCAAAGACTGACATCCCGCCTGTTATTACAGTCGGTGAAACATTATTAGGAGGATTCGGATACTCGGTATTTATAAGGCCAAGATCCTTCAAGACCCTGCCGCTTCCGGCGTCTTCAAGCCATATCTGATGAGGGGTTGTAGTTTCAAGCACAATATTATTCCTGCCGCCGTTGGACGCTTTTACTGAAATGTTTGTGGTGTTTATTTTGTCTATTATTATTTCAAGATTATCGCCTGCAGAGATATTTATTTCTTTGCCGTCAATTTTAATAATCTGGTTTGTTTCGGAAACATAATTGCCTGAATCTTTATTGGATGTAAGTATCTGATTTGTGGCCCAGAATGCAATATTGCCGGGAATGTTTACATTGATATATTCTCCGTTATACACTTCTCTTTTTATTTCGCCTGTGTTCCCTCTGTATTGAACGCCTGTTATAACATCGCCTTCCATGCCTCCGGGAACGGACTGGTAAACAGGCACAAACGGATCCGGTATATCCTGCGATCCGGTCTGGTGCCCGCCGAATATGGGTCTTCCTGCTGCGCCTCTTGTATTTGCAATTGCCAGCATTTCCTCAAGCATCTGGTTGATTTCAACAGCAATAGCTTCTTTTCTCTCAAAGGAAGTGTATATGCCGTTGGCTCCCTGCACTGCAAGCACTCTTATCCTCTGGAATATACTGAGTACTGACTGTAGTGATGAATCGACTTCGTCCAGTCTTGATTTGCTTTCATCAGTGTTGCTTATGTACTGATCTATCTCCGTCATTCTTGAATGATATATCATCTGATTTGTTGAAGCTATAGGGTTATCTCTCGGTATTCTTACGTTTTTCCCTGTTGCCAGTTTACTCTGAGTCTCATCCATTACTGTCTGATGTTTATTCAGATTGTAATTCAGAGTGTTGGTTATCATCTGGTTTGATACTCTTTGCATGGCTTATGCCCCCATCCTTATTATTGTTTCAAGCATTTTGTCAAAAGTTGAGATCATTCTCGCGTTTGCGTTATACCCGTGCTGGAACGCTATCATTGCCGACATTTCTTCGTCAAGATTGACTCCTGATATTGATTCCCGGAGATTTACAAGATTTTTCAGCAGAGTCTGCTGATTTTCGGTTCTGTCTTTAGCTTCTTCTCCCTGCGCCCCGATTCTGGATATGAGGGATGTGTAATAATCATTAAATGTCGTATTTTTGTCTATCATCACATTTTTATGCCGGAGATTAGCGATTAATAGCGCATTGGAACCGTCGCCTATGCCGTTTGCCGTATTGTAGTCACCTGTTCCGCCGATGTCTTTGCCTTTTGATGCAGCAATATTGTCAACATCATACATTACAGCATCCGATACTGCCATGTATGCGGCGGGATTATAACGCGGAGTAATTGTGATATGCTCCCTGTCCGGCAGAAATTTGGCTATGTCATTTATCCTTCTGTAATCGAAGGATCCCTGCACGCCTGATTGTTTTAATATGCCGGTAAGCCCTACCAGAAACTGTCCTGAATCCTCAAGATGCTTTATCATGAAATTTTTTTTGTCATTGTGCCCGGAGATTGTGCCTTTGAGTGCGACCTCACCGTTGTGATTTATGTAAGCAGCGACTCCCAGCTTTGCGTCATTGATCTTTTTCATCACAGTATTAATTGTATCTGTCTCAGCGTAGTCAATCTGCTGTTCAATTTCGAACTGGTCATTGCTTAAAAAAGTGAGTGTCCCTCTTATGCCGATTGCAGCGGAAGCGTCTATCTTATGGCTGCCGGAAACCTTGAAAATTGCCGTGACATCTGAAATGCCGTCATTGTTCAGATCATGGTTCCCTTCAACATTATCCGACACATTGATATACTGGAAAAAATCGATATTGGTTTTACCGTTCCGTCCGAATCCGTCCCTGTGAACTTCGTTCATAAGGTCTGCCAGGTTTACCGCAAAGGCGTTGATGCTGTTAATATTATCCCTTAGGATTTGATCTCTTACTTCAATAAGGGCAAGGAGTGATCCGCCTTTAATGCTTACGTCTGTTTCAGTGCCTTTCCATACTACTTTATAATATCCGTTGTTTTCCGGATCCTGGAGCGCGAGAAGGGGATGCACCACTTCACCCTGAACAAGATTTTCACCGTCAATGTAAACAATAAGTTCATCCTTGTCGCTTCTGCCTATGGAAATGTTCACGATCTCAGAGAGCTTTTCAATAAGAGCGTCCCTTCTGTCTTTAAGGTCGTTAGGATTGTCGCCGAGGGCTTCTGCTTTCAGTATTCTTTCGTTAAGGTCCCTGATCTCGTATGCATAGACATTGATCTGCTCAACAGTGTGCGCTATCTGCCTGTTCGCGTTCTGCTGTAAATCGTACAGCTGCCTGTAAACATGTTTTACTTCGTTGGAGAGGTTTACCGCTTTTTCTTTAGTGACTTCGCGTGTTGATCTTTCTTCAGGATATTTGGACAGCTCCTGCCAGCCTCTCCAGAGCTCGTCCAGCCGGTTCCTGACTGACTGATCAGACGGTTCGTTATATATGATTTCGGTCTGATATATAAAGTCGCTTTTAGTCTTCCAGTATCCGAGCACGTCTTTTTCCACTACTATGCGGTCGTCTACAAAAGCGTCTCTTATCCTTTCAACTGTCGACACAATGGAGCCCTGGCCTATATTTCCCGCAGCATTTGATCTGTTCAGAGCAGGCACGTAAAGCGGATCTGCGGCTGTGATTATTACTCTCTGTCTTGAGTATTCCTTGTTCGCCGCATTCGAAATATTATGGCCTGTTACATGAAGTGCCTGCTGATGAGACGATAATCCTTTTTTTCCTATTTCAATTCCCATAAATGTGGAATTCATGGCTTGCTCCTTTAATAATTAGTATGCTTCCGCATATGTAATAAATTTTTTTATATTTTTTTATCCAATACAAATGAATTGATGGTCTTTGAGTTTTCCATTCCTTTTCTGCTGTAGCCTGTTTCCATTGAAACTGATTTTTTCACTCCTTTGATCATCTTTTTAAAAAATTCCAGATTATCGGTAATCATTTTTGCATTCGTTTCCTGAAGGGTTTTTATCCTATCGAGCGTTTTTTTTAGAAGAGTGCCGATCTCTTCAAGCGTGCTTTCCGATATGCCTTCAATTGCCGCAATGTCTGTTAATGTAAGTTTAGATTCTGAATTGTTCTTTAAATATTGATCAGTGATTTTTTTTCTGGTGCTTTCTACAGGGGCAATTTTATATAAGTAGTCTTCCTGCTCAGTGCTGAGCTTTTGCATTAATGCTCCGTTTTTTTTAATAATTGCGTCGCTTTTTTCTCTTTCAAGTCGTAAAATGTTGCTGAATATGCGTAGTTCTTCGCTTAATACATGCTCAAGCTGTATAAGGTTTTTGGACATTTATCCCTCCTTGGAGCTTAAAAGATCCTTTTCTTCTGTTGTTTATTTATCGGTAAATACATTAGAATTAATAAAAATTTATTTTGAGGGATATTTGGTGGCGGACATTTTACGGAAAACTGTTGTTAAAGGGGTAGTATTACTGGAAGATGCATTGTAATTTATTCATAAACATACTGAACACCAAGGAAGGATTCTATGCATTCGAATACCTCATGTTTCTTAAACGGCTTACGGAGATATGCGTCTGCTCCTGCTTCCAGAGCTTTCAGCCTGTCTTCCTGAAACGCGCTGGCAGTTACCGCGATTATTGGAATTTTTTTGTCTTTTGTTGTATTCATTGTTTTTATTGCGCGCGTTGCGTCATAACCGTCCATAACAGGCATCCGCATATCCATCAGGACAATGTCCGGGAGCCATGACTTGAATTTCTTAATAGCTTCAAGGCCGTCTTCAGCTACTTCAACTTTAAAGCCGACTGATAAAAGCATCTCCTGCAATAGTTTACGATTGCCTTCTCTGTCGTCTGCAACAAGGACTTTGTACGATTCTCCCTGCTTTAATCCAATTACGCGCCTTTCAGGATGATTAGTTTCTTTTAATTCATACCCCGGCAGTATCTCGACTGTTATAGTAAAACATGCTCCTTTGCCGGGTTCGCTTTCCACTGTAATATAGCCTCCCATGATCTTAGCATACTGCTGGCTTATGGCAAGGCCAAGCCCTGTTCCTCCTTCTTTGATGCCTGCTTCTGTTTGTGCGAACATCTGGAATAGAATTTTTATGTCTTTATCTGCAATTCCTGGTCCTGTATCTGTAACCCGGGCTATAAGATTCATTTTGCCGTTTTTTCCTTTTGTTGTGATCAGTTTCAGGATAATACTGCCTTTTTCGGTAAATTTTACTGCGTTGCCTACAATGTTGATGAATATCTGACGTATTTTTTTTTCGTCAGTTTCAATAAATTTCGGCAAGTCATCCGGAATTTCAACAATAAGGGATACATTTTTTTCTTTTGCCTTAGACTTAAACATTGCCTCAATTTCTTTCAGCATTGAGTGTAAATTAAAATTTGAAGGATTAAAGGTAATGCGTCTTGCTTCTATCCTGGATATTTCTAAAATATCATTAATAAGTGCCAGCAGGTGTTCTCCGCTCCGGTTAATGGTTCCTATCCAGTCCTTTTGATCTTTGGTGAGATTTTCATCATGGAGCATCAGCTCCGAGAAACCCATTATCGCGTTTAAAGGAGTCCGGATCTCATGTGACATGCTGGATAAAAATGTGCTCTTGGCACGGTTGGCTGTCTCGGCTGCTTCTCTGGATTTCTCCAGATTATCTTCTGCTTCTTTGAAATCAGTAATGTCGCGTTTAATGCCTACCAGTCCTGTGATTTGCCCGTTTTTATCCTTCATAGGAATTTTTGTAACAGCATACCAGTGTATATTTCCGTCTGAATCAGATACAGGCATCTCAAAATTAATAATTTGCCCTCTGGCGCGCAATATTGTGTTTTCTTCTGCGTAAGAAGCCATGGCTGCCTTTTGCGGCAGAAGATCAAAATCTGTTTTTCCTATTATTTCATGGAATTCCTTAAAGCCGAAAGAGGATAAAACTTTTGAGTTAGCCATTATATACTTGTTTTCACTATCTTTTGCATAAATTTCATCCGGCATGGCATCAATCAGGGTGCGATACATATTGCTCTTTCTGGTTATTTCTTCTTCCATACGTTTGCGTTCAGACATTTCTATTTGCATATCCGAATTTATTTTTTCCAGTTCAGCAGTGCGTTCTTTTACTAATTCTTCAAGATGTTTGCGATATTTTTCAAGTTCGTTCTCAGCCTTCTTGCGTTCTGTAATATCGAAAAAGAGTACTGATATTCCATCAGGTACGGGCTGGATACTGAGATCAAAGTACCTTCTGTCACCATCCGGAATTTTGAATTCATTTTCCATATAACGCGGAATTCTGTTCTCCATGCAGAGTTTTAAAGCAGTATATAGTTCAGTATCCTGAATACCTGGTAATACTTCCATTATAGTATGACCCAGCATTTCCTGCTTATTCCTTTTGTCAAATATAGCTGTCGCATTATTCATATAAATATAACGCCAGTTACGGTCAATTACATGGTATCCCTCTCTCATATTGTCCAATAAATTATGATACCGCTCCTCAGCCAGTTCGCGTTCCAGAAGCATGGGACGGATATACAGCATCCCGAAAAAAATTAAAAGAGATAATATTAACCCGAATATTTCAAAGTATGTATCAGTTATAAAACTATCCGGTTTGTAAAATATATAATATATGGGTATTATACGTCTGACGCCCATGATAAAAAGAGCACAGGAGATCACTATCCATGAGACTGCTTTTCTTGTTACTTTAACTAGTCTTAAAGCAAGAAAGGCAGCTGAGAATTGGAATATGGCAGAAACAGCCAATATCGTGATAATCAGCATATTCGTCTCCAATAAATAAAATATAATGTTACTCAAGGATCCCTGAGCTTATACCTGAAGAGAATAATATTAGCAGCAACAAGAAAGCGGAAAGCATAGTAGAGTATTAGCGATGCTGTATTGCTAATGGATTTATTATAAGGCGATTTTGGATTGAATTCAAGAAAAATTTTAGTAGGAAAAGGAGTAATTATATAAAATTAAATAGATAAATATTTACAAATATATTCAACAAGGGAGATAATGGTTTCATGAAGATGGCATCAATTCCGGACGCGATTTTTCATCTTTACTTCTTCCGACTTTCTGAACCACTCATCAGCCTCTTTATTTTTGCCTGCGTTTTTCATTACCATGCCGAGTCCGTAATAGGGCGCGAAATTATCCGGGTCAAGTTTAATGCTTTCAGCATAATGGTCAAAAGCCTTCAGATATTCTTTGCGGTCAAAGTAGATATCTCCGAGCGTATTGTGAGTATCGGGACGCATGGGGTCAAGAGTAACAGTATATCTGATATCTTCAAAGGCTCTGTCTTTTCTATTTAGAGCATAGTATGAACTGCCTCGGTTATGATATGCAGAAGAAAAGAACGGATAAAGTTTAATTGCTTCGCTGAAATAGGGGATTGCTTCCCTGAATTTTTTATTGGTGAAAAGATACGCGCCTATGTTATTATTCTGAACTCCCAGGAATTCCTTTCTGCTCAGGCTTTTAAGATACACTCCCTGATGAATCGACTGGTCAGCAATTTTGAGTTTTTTAACATAGTAAGCGTCCGGATAATGTCTGCCTTCAACCGGTTCCCAGTTCAGGTATGTCCCGTCATTGAAATTAAAGCGCAAAAAGCTGTGGTTTGGAGCAAATACCGGAATGATTGGAAGGCGAAGGACTTCGGATATTGCCGTATAAATAGCACAGTAGTTATCGCAGTCTATTTGTTTTTTATCAAGGCAGACATTCAGAAGGAAATTCGGTTTGAAAATAAATCCTTCTTCCTTTAAAAGAATATAAATTGAAGACATGACTATAATCGCTTCTTCAGTGGTATAATCATTTTTGAATTTAATTTTTAATGTTGCCTTATTTATCAGTTTGTTAATATATTCATCATGGCGCAAAACCGCACCGAATGGTTTTTCCATATCCAGGAAGTCATGTGCAATAGTACGCGGAATACCGGAATAAATATCAGCATTTGCTGCTGGTATAAAATTAGAACAAAAAATCAATAGAAATAAAACAATAAATTTTATTGCTAGCAAGTTTATTTTTTTAATTTTAAACATTGTTAACCTCCCTGTTGAGATTCCCCCTGGTTGAAGAAAAATATATACCGATAGTCGAAAGCACAGTGAAAATTATAAAGCATATTTTTACGCTTTTTTGAAAAGCAGGGTAAACTGCAGGCATAATTTCAGTTTTGCCTATGAGCATAGTGAAAATCAGTGTAGAAATAGTCATGCTTAACGTCATTCCGATTGTTCTCATTGTGGCAACAGTGCCTGAAGCAATGCCGTAATGCTTCTTTTCCACTGAACTCATGATGGCATTCGTGTTAGGCGATGAAAATAATGCATATCCAAAACCTAAGAGGATCAGAATTCCTATGATAAAAATTATCGGCAGTCCGGGCTTTAAAAAGATTAACATGAATAATCCGACAGTATTAATAGTCATACCGATACTGGCTAGAAGGCCGGGATCAATTTTATCCGATAGTTTACCCATGAACGGGGAAAAAACGGCCTGTACAATCGGCTGTGATATAAGCACAAGGCCCGCGGTTTGAGGCGGAAGGTCAAGAATAAACTGTAAATATAAACTCAGTAAAAATGTAATCGTATGAGTAGAAGCATAATTAATTAGGGCGGCAAGGGAAGAAAATGTAAATACTTTATTATGCTTAAAAAGAGTTAGTTCAAAAACCGGATAATCAATTTTAAGTTCCCGTGCAGCAAAACCGAAAAGTCCTGCGATACCAAGAAATAACAATATAAATGCAGTTAATTGAGGCAGAATAGATACTCCATACATTATCATTATGAGGGACGCGCCGTAAATAATACTCCCGAGCAAATCGAATTTCTCTCCTTTTGCATCGGCCCATTCCCCCTTTAAAAAAAAGACAGCGAGTATTATGGAGAGAATCCCTATCGGAGTAATGGTAATAAAGATTGATTGCCATGAAAAGTAATGAGTTAAAAGGCCTCCGATAAATGGGCCTGCGGAAAGTCCAAGATAAACAGCGGCTACGTTAATTCCCAATGCTGTACCGCGCTCCTTAACAGGAAAAATTGATATTATTATTGCAACTCCTGTTGTTAAATGCATTGCAGCGCCAATTCCCAGAATAATCCGTAATGTAATTAAAATTTCTATTGAACCGGCAAAGGCGCATAGAAAATTGGAAATAACAAATATAGTGATTCCGATAATATATATTTTTTTTCTTCCGTAAATATCTGCTATTTTACCTATAGGGATAAGTAATACCGAATTAGAAAGTACATATGAAGTTGCGATCCAGGTCAGTAAAATCGCATCGATAGAAAATGCTTTTTGTATGCCGGGCAGAGCGATGTTTACTCCGGATAGCATATATGGGGTGATAAATGAGCTGACTCCGGTCACTATAAGTGCGGATATTTTTGTTGATCGGTCGGACATATAAGTGAATTTCTCCAATTAGTCAATTGCTTTACTAGTATATTGTTCCCGCCATGGTGTGGTTTAAATAAAATAAAATCCAGCGTTTATTTGAAATATTTTTTAAGTTGCACGAATCGATTTAAAGTTAAAAAAGCAATTATCATAATTTAAATTTTTTTATGTGTATTCATGTATTATAAAATGCACGATAATTCTTTAAAATATTAGTATAAGTATCAGATTTATTATGCAATTAAATACGGTTTTAAGGAAAATGATTTGTGTGTAGGTCACATAAAAATATTATGTTTTAGAAAGTAAAAAATGCTTGCTCTTTCATATTAGTTAGACATAATTCTTCAACTATATTGTTATTAATAGCAAGCTCTTTGGAAGAGCTTATTTTATAACAGGAGAGTACTGTATGAAGCGGTTACTCACTATATCATTAACAATTTTTATAGCTCTGGCTTTTTTAGGAATAAGTGAAGCTCAGAAAAAAGCAAATAAAGCAAAACAAAAGAATAATCCCTGCGTGGCAGAATGCAACAAAGTGCATAAAAAATGTCTTAATGCTGCTAAAAAAGCAAATAAAACAGCGAGAAGAGGCAAACTTGTGGAATGCAATAAGGCTCAGAAAGAATGCAAAGCAAATTGCAACAATCCGGCAGATGAAGAGGAAGAATAAAATAATACAATTAAACATATAATTTGAAGTTCATAGGGAGAATATTTTAAGCAGGTATTTTTTAAATTACTCTACTCTAAAGGAGGTGATTTGAAATGAAAAAGATCACATTAGCAGTTCTTGCTCTTTGTTTACTTGCTTCTATTGTATTAGTCAGCTGCAAACAAGAAGCTTCTCAACCAGCTCAGGAAGAACCTAAGGCAGAAGAAGCACAGAAGGACGCACCGGCAAAGTAGCTAATATTTTTTAGATGTAATGTATGGAGGGGTGGTGTATATTATATGCCACCCTTTCTATATATTAAGATAGAATATTTTATGAGAACTATAATATTATTAATTTTTTCAAATCTTTTTATGACAACTGCCTGGTATGGACATTTAAAATATAAATCAACAGCGCTATGGCTTGTTATTTTAACCAGCTGGCTAATCGCATTGCCCGAATATGCCCTTCAGGTACCGGCAAATCGTTTTGGCCATGGGCAATTTACTGCTCCTCAATTAAAGATAATCCAGGAAGTTATTTCTATAACTATCTTCCTAGGCTTCTGCCTGCTTTATTTGCGGGAACCTTTCAAGTGGAATTATGTCCTGTCTTTAATCTGTATAATCATGGCAGTTGTTTTTGCTTTCTGGAACCTTTTTTAATGGTTTAAAATATTTTAGACCACATTTTTTAATTATAAGTCAATAACTGCAGAGTTTGAGGAAAAGATCATAGGAAAAATGTATTTTAATTTTTATTGATAATAGAAAGAAAATATCCCTTCAGATATTCGGTCTCAGGTATTGTTTCGATTATCGGATGGTCTTTATCCTGATGGCATCGTTTAAGGATCGAAAATGTTTTAATTTCTGCTTCTGCAGCTTTTTTCAGCATATCAGAAAAAATTTCATTTTTCATATGATGCGAGCAGCTGAATGTACACAGGATTCCTTTGTTGTTCAAAAGCCTCATTGCCAGACGATTAAGCTCGAGGTAGCCTTTAACTGCGTTTTGAAGACCGGACTTGTTCTTTACAAAAGAGGGCGGGTCAAGAATGATTATATCAAAAATTTCTTCTGTCTGGATATACTTTCGTAAAATATTAAATGCATTTCCTTTAATGCATTCGATTTTTTCAGATACATTATTGATTTGTGCGTTATATTTTAATTGTTCAAGCCATTCATTTTTAATGTCAATGCATACAACTTTTGAAGCCATTCCCAATGCGGCATGAATTGCAAATCCTCCTGTATAGGAGAATATATCCAAAACTTTTTTGTTTTTTGCGAAATTTTCAACCGCTATTCGGGATTTTCTCTGATCCAGGTAAAATCCTGTCTTGTGTCCGTGTGCAATATCAACAATAAATTTTCCTTTTCCTTCATGTATATGGGTTTTCTCTTTTCCCTGCAAGCCATGCCAGCTTACAGCTGGCTTAAAACCTTCAAGTTTGCACATAATTGAGTCGCTTCTTTCGAAGATATATTCCGGCTTTATTGTGTTATGTATTGATGAAATAATTTCGTTCTTTAATCTTTTCATCCCTAATGTGGTTATTTGAAATACGACTGTATTATTATATAAATCTAAAATAAGCCCGGGCAGGCTGTCTGCTTCGCTTGAGACAATACGAAATGCGTTTGTAATTTTTTTTAACTGCTCTCTTTTTTGAAAAGCCTGAAAAATATATTTATTAAAAAAGTTATTGTCTATCGGTTCTTTTTTCCGGGAAAGAATACGGATCGCAATTACTGACTTTGGATTATAATAACCGGTACCAAGATAAGCATTATCGTGGGAAATTATACTGACAATATCTCCGGGGCTGATTTCAGGATCAACCACAGCGATATGGTTTTTATATACCCACGGATGGAATCTGTCCGTAAATGCGGTTTTTTTTAGAATAATTTTTTTTATTTTGTTCATAAAGATTTTATCTTGACAAATTAAAGAGGAATCATATAGATGTCGATTTGACTGACTCGTCAGTTCAATTTAATTTGATTTAATAATTATCAATAATAACCGGAGACAATAAATGAGTAAACAATTATTTGAATTACTTGATTCAAAGCGCAAAGAAGCTGCTCTTGGAGGCGGACAGGATAAAATCGACCAAATGCATGAGGAAGGTCGTTTATCGGCAAGGGAACGCGTATGTTATTTTCTTGATAAAGATACTTTTGAAGAATTTGACATGTTTAAGGAGCACCGCAGTATTGATTTTGGTATGGATAAGAAGCGTTATTTAGGCGATGGTGTTGTAATTGGCCATGGTACTGTTGACGGCAGGCTTGTTTTTGTGTTTGCATATGATTCTACTATTCTTGGAGGTTCGCTTTCGCTGACAGTGTCGGAAAA
>JAFGSG010000017.1 GCA_016934735.1 Spirochaetota bacterium
ACTAAGCCGAGAAAATCCTTTGGATGGATATCCTCTGAGCAATTATTTTTAAATGATATTGTTGCACTTGATACTTGAATTCAGATTTATGCACTGTAGAATAATTTTTTCAATATAAAAAATCATTTCTAATCAGTAATATGCATTTTTTTGTTGAAATAAATGATCTTATATATATATTGATAATATACATTCGAATGGCCCTTCATTGAAAATGCAATTAAAGGAATTCTAATTATGAAAAAAACTATAGCAGCCTTGACAATCATTTTTACATTTTCTGTTACTGCTATCAGTGAAAAAATTAATGCGAAAGCACCGGTAAAAAAAGCGCCCGGTATCGCACTTGAAGATACAAACGGAAAATTCGTAATGCTGAGTTCCTTATTATCAGCCAGCAATCTTGTAATCTCTTTCTGGTCTTACGACTGTCCGCCATGCAGAAAAGAGATGCCTGAACTTCAGCAAATGGCCGGTTCAGGTCTGTTCAAACAAAAGAATGTTAAGATCATTTTTGTCTACGTTGAAGCAAAAACTGAAAAGACAATAGAAGCAGTATCAGAAAGGCCGCCCAGGGAAAAAGCCCTGGAAATTTTACAAATGCTGGATATTAGAGAAACATGTCTGCTGGACATTTACGGCATGGCTTATAATAATTACCGCAAAGCAGCCAATATTAAAAAGGCCGCGATGCCCCTTCTCTTTCTTGTAAACAAAAATAAAGATATTTTATTTTCTGCTATTGGATATAATGAGGATAATTTAAAAAAACTGGAAAAAGCCATTGATTCTAATTTTTAAAATTTAACGCCAATTCTTTTGTAAGATAAATAATTTTTTCAGCTATTTCAATGCTGAGTTTTCCCATACCGCACGCAGGTGTAAATAAAGACCTTCTAAGCAGTAAATCTTTATCTATACCCTGTCCGGCTAATTTATCCATCGCTCCGGATAATTTTTTTATTAGTATATCTAAAGTAATGTTATCGTTGTATTCCGAAGTCGGCACCGCGCCCCATGCAATTATTCCGCCTCTTTTTAGAAATTTATCAATTGCTTCCGGATACAAAATAAAATTATCCAGAAAAGAGAAAGCGTCAAAGTTAATGATATCGAATCTGGTCTGTAAAATCATTTCCCAGTCTGAATTACCGCAGCAGTGCATGCCCATTATTACATCTTCATGTTCTTTGACAGTATCGATCAGCTTATCAAATATGCTCATTGCCTGATCTCTGTTAAGGGGCATAAAGGCAGATCCAAAGCCAGACATAGCGGGCTCATCAAAAAAGATAACCGGTACTTTCCCGATTTTTTTTATTTCCTTTGCCTGCCATACACCTTTTAAAGCAAGTCCGCGTATAATCGCATCACCCAGCATTTCATCGAACAATATCTGTTTGCCGTTTTCACCCATTACCGAATACAAAAAAGTTATCGGGCCAACAACCTGACCTTTTATAAAATCAGCTTTGCTGTTTTTTAATTTATCAGAGAGCGAGTGCAACCCGCGCGCGAATTCCCTGCTGATTTTAAAATAATCGTAATCGCCGGAGGTCAGATGTTCAAAATACTCAAGCAGTTTCTTATCCTTGTCGGTTTTATCATATACAGCTTCATTGTTGTTATCCAGCTTCAGGCACGGAAAATTTTCAATATACTGAGTAAGAATAGCTTCTCTCGGATCAATATTGACAGCCTGGGGCCAATACGGAATGTCCGGGCAATTCTTTATGATAAAATCGGTAATATAATTTATGTCAGTATGCGGAACACTACCGATACCGGTTGCTTTGCATTTTAAATTTATCAGTTTCTCTTTATTGTTCATTTATTTGTATCTCCATAATCTCCGAAAGATAATCTTGAAAATCCTCTACAAATAATACAATTAAAAAATATAGCGCTTACTTATTTTCTACATTTTTCTTTAATAAAAACAATATTATCTCAGCAAATTTTAAATTAATTTTCTGATTAAATTTTAAAAAAATGGATTCTCTGGATACAGAAGAAGACAGCATTTTATTAAATGGATTTTTTTAATTTTTTAGTGAATAAAATTTGCCGTTATCAATTTTTTTTAATACTATAACATGATTATTAAAATTCCGCTGTTAATTTTAAAACTTTGAAATATCTGATTCTGGAATATTATGCAATACATTAATCTGATTAATAAGCTGAAGGCACTTAAACATTTTTTTATAGTCTTTATAACGACATCATATAAAGAGATACAGATATTTCAGCTGCCGCGACGCATATACACCCACATGATTCAATTAGTCCATAGCACATCGGATAGACTTAGAAACATCAAGGTTATAGGCTTTTTACAGCACGGACTAAAAATAAATTCAAAAGAAAACAAATCTGAGCATGTTCCTGAGAAGCAGTTCATCAACACTTCCGGCGGAATATCAAATTCAATAATAAAAGATCGGAATAACAGAAAAAAATCAACCGGTATTGAGCCCGAAAGGATAAGATCAATAGATATTCTGAGAGGCCTCGTCATTCTGGCTATGATTTTTGTCAATGATGCTTCCGGTATTGCTGGGTCTCCTGGGATATTTCTGCATTTGAAAGCCGGACAGGACGGCATGACAATGGCGGACGCAGTGTTTCCCGCTTTCCTTTTTATAATAGGGCTGACTATGCCTTTTTCCCTCGGCAAGAGAATGCAAAAAGGGGAAAGCTTTTCGCAGATATGGGAACATGTAATCAGAAGATCCGTTGTTCTTCTGTTTATAGGTTTTTTTATGGTTAATCTTCACTCAATAGACAGGTCCGGCGGAATGATTGAATACCGCATGTGGAGTTTCCTCATGCTGACAGGGCTAATTCTGTTCCGTATAGAATTTCCGCATCCTTATCCATGGATGAGGCAGGCACTAAATATAGTAAGAACATCAGGTGTTCTGCTTCTAATTTTTCTGGCTTTCGCATACAGCAGTAAAGACGGGACCGGGCTGATGCAGATGAGAACGCAGTGGTGGGGTATTATCGGGCTCATTGGCTGGGCGTATCTTGTATCCGCTGCCGTGTATCTCGTTTTTCAGAAACTTCCGACAGGTATGCTGGGCGCTGCAGCGTTATTATACTGCGTGTACCTTGCGGATAAATCCGGCATGTACGTGAGCCTTTCCTTTATCGATGATATAGTCATTATAGGCCCGTTCCTAGGAACCCATCCTGCTATTTGCGTATCCGGAGCTGCAATGGGTAAACTTATCTCGGAAAACCTGCCTGAGAAAACACACAGCAGCCGTATAGCACGCGCTCTTATGTTTGGAGCAGGTTTTGCAGCAGCCGCTTTCATGCTGCATTCATTAAGCGGCCTGCATTCCATGTTTAAAATAAGCAAACTGAATGCTACCCCGTCATGGGGGCTGCTAAGTTCATCAATAGCCGCTCTTGCATGGATTGCTATATATATGATTTCAGATATATATAAAGAACAGAAATTTACTAAAATTTTGGAATACGCAGGAAGCAATGCGCTGATGGCGTATATCCTGTCTGTACTGGCTGTTTACGGAATGGCTTTGCTGGGTATTCATTATTTTCAATACGATTTTTACGAAAACTGGGCCGCTTCCATGGGTTTATGGCGGTCAATATTCTTCTCTCTAAGTGTAGTGGTATTCACGGGTATCCTGGAAAAATTCAAGATCAGGCTAAAGCTGTAATTGATAATTCATTCCGCCCGCAGGGTGTAAATGCCCCATGTAATACTTATATTTCTACCCTGCCCTCTTTCGCTAATGCAGAAGAGGGCTTTCGTGCGATAAGGCCGCGCTGGGGGTAAATGCTAAAAAATAATTATATGACAACTACGGCATGCAGCGCATGCATATCAAAGAAAGGATACAAAGATAACACTTAAAATTCTTTCAAATTTTAGTTTCTAAAAATAGAACCTCTGTTTTACAAGGAGCGTTGAAATAATGAAGTTTCTGAAAAAGAAGCTGAAAATGTGCGAATCGGCTTTTGCAGTAAAAATACTAAAATATTCTGTTGCTGGAGTCCTGTCCGCTATTCTGCTTTCCGGTAATTGCGGAAGACAGACAGCCGAAAAGATTAAGTATTTTGAACATATCCCTGTACTATGTTATCATCACATTAATCCTTCAGAGTTATTAAAGGATGTTTTCATTAATACTGTTCCCGATGATTTCGAAAAGCAGATACAGTTCCTTCATTCATCCGGATACATGACTATCCTGTCAAAGGATATTCCGGATGTACTGGCTCCGGCAAAGAGAAATATTATTGGTAAAAATAAAAAACCTGTTCTTATCACTTTTGATGACGGGTACAAGTCCGTCTATGATTATGCATATCCTATTATGAAAAAATACGGATATAAAGGAATTCTATTTTTGATTTCCGACAAGATAGAAAATGATCGCTCAAGAATGTATATGAATAAAATCCATATTAGCGAACTGATAAAAGAGGGATGGGAGATAGGTTCCCATACTATTACCCATCCGAAATTAAACAGCATTTCCATGGAAGATATTACGAATGAGATTGCAGATTCAAAAACTGCACTTGAAAAAATATTCGGAATTCAGATTGTTTCTTTTGCATATCCATACGGTATATTCAATAAAAAAGTACTTAATCTCGTCAAAGACAACTACAAATATGCTTATAGTACCATACAAGGAAATAATTATGAGTTCAATGATCTCCATCTTATAGAACGATACCTTGTATTAAAAACAGATGAGATGTCTAATTTCAAAATGCATATTATGTCCAAAAAGCTGGAATGCCGTATTAACTCGGAATTATACAACAATGTTCTGTATGTTGATGTATCTTTTCCACAGGCAGCAAGGGAGCGGCCGTTACAGGTATATTTTAACAGCCGAATTATAAGGGAATTGCCTGCAGAGGACGAGTATCTTCAGTTTAAATTCAATTATTATTACGAGTATAATAATTTCTCAATTGTTATGCAGAACGATGCAGGAGAACAATGCAGCATTACAAAAATGATTCATATCAGTAAATCTGCAGAGGTCTATTAGAAAAGAGCATCGGGATGCAGGCTGAAGGTTCATAATAAGTCAGAAAGACGGATTCCGTATTACATTAAGTGAACCTCTATAACCGACAGACTACAATTCTACAGATAATATCTCTTCTGCTCTCTTACGGTCGATGTCGGATATGTACCATAATGATGTCCGGGCCATATAACCGTATCATCCGGCAGCTTAAGAATTTTATTACGTATAGAATTCATTATCTGCTTTTCAGAGCCGCCATGAAGATCGGTTCTCCCCATGCCCTCTGTAAATAAAGTATCGCCCGTAAAGACATTGCCTTCTGTATATAGACAAATGCATCCATTGCTATGCCCCGGAGTATGCAATACCTTTAAGTTAATCGATCCTGCGTTAATAATATCTCCATCTTTTATAAAAGCAACAACCTCCGGATAGCTTTTTACGCCTGTATATTTTGTAATTATTTTTCCTTTAACGCTTTCTATCATTGAAGCATCTTCTTCGTGGACCAGAAGGCCGGCTCCGGTTTTCTTCATAACATAATCATTGCCGCCTGTATGATCAAAATGGCCGTGTGTATTAATAATCCATTTGATATTTACATTATGCTTATCAATCACCTTAAAAATTTTTTCAACATCTCCTGCAGGGTCTACAAGGACGCCCTCACGTATATTTTCATCCGCGATCAGATAACAGAAAACCGCGAAATTTGTAACTAAAACCTGTTCAATAATCATTTTTACTCCTTTTATTTCTAATATTATTTTTTACAAATATATATAAATTCAGATCGGATTTCAATCAAATATAAAAATACTTTACAAATATGAAAAGCTAAAACATTTAGAACATATCTCAAAAATAAAAATTTATATAGCTTACTGACAATAAGATGAAATACATTTAGTCTGAAAAAGCAATTTAAATATTTGACAATAAATCGATTTTTCCGAATATTCACCCTAATCAATATCTTACTAATCATAAATGGAAATCCAAGATGGTAATTAAAAAACCTTCAACCCTTCGTAGACAAAAACGCACTGTAAAAAAAAAATCAAATTTAAAACCGGTCGCCCTGATCCTTGCCGGATATAACAAAATAGCATCAAAGAAAAAGAAAAAAAGATTTATAGAGGAAATGCAGGAAGCATATGACGGGGAAATAATATTCATTGGCCAGAATAAATTTCTTAAAAATGTCGCCGGGATGCCGGTTATACAATATGTGATCGATGCAGTTTATAATGCAAAAAAATCCGATACAGGAGGTAATAAAAAGACCGAAAGATTATACGATAAAATTTATGTTTACAACGACATTAAGAGCATATCCAAATCTATCGATTTATCCAGATATCCTCATCTGATAATAAGACAAATGAAGGAGTCAGTCGGCGGCCATTTAAAAGATTTCTGTAAAAAATTCATAGAATACGGACAAAGAGTCGATATTTTTTTCGGAGACACCCCACGATTAGCTACAGAAGACGTTGAGTGGATACATAATGAATATAACAATATTCTCGGCAGGATGACAGATGAGAGAGGTATTCCTATTACGCTTATTTATAGTCTTGTGGATTATAAAAATTTAAAAGATAACTGGCTGAGACATAGATTAAAATTTATTAAACACGGACATAATAAAGGAAAACTTAAAAGTTTTATTGGATTTGAAAACTCACAGTCAAGGATCGGCAACTCAGCCGCATTCTTAATGCATAAGTCGCTAAATGGATTGATAGAAAATGAAGCTATAAACCTATTTTACAATCTGCGCAAGGCATTAAATCCAAGTAATCTCTCAAAAATTATTTATCATTTCTGGAAAACGAAACATTTTAAGCTTATTAAACAGATAAAAAACAAATGCATTAATGAACTCGAAATTATCAATGCAGTAAAAGATGTAGTATCCAGATTATATAAAATCGATTTAAGTAATTTTGGCATATACTTTTATCATATTAAAAAAAATGCTTCGAGATGGGAAAACGACATTGACAGCCCGCTTGATCTGGAAGCGATAGATAAAAAATTCCGAAAGACTTCCCGTCGTTAATACATCTGAATACAGCATTATTATTTTGATATTCGACGAAAACCTTAATTCATATTTTTCTCCTTGACATTACATAATATTGGTAATGCTTTATATTATCAACATGCGCCTGTAGCTCAGCTGGATAGAGCGTCGGACTTCGAATCCGCAGGTCGGGGGCTCGAATCCCTCCGGGCGCGCATAACGGTATATTTCCGAACCTGCTTGATAGTACGTGTAATTTGCATGATATTCTCGTTTATTATGTGATTATACGGCTCCTTCCAGACTATATCGATCGATTCACCCAGGACATCAATATGATCTGCCATAGCGCGCAGTAATTGAGCTTTTTCCTCCGGCTGCGCGAATGAATATGCCACAGGGAACTCGCGGATCTCGCTCAGCAGCTTGCCTGTATCCAGAATAAAATCTTCTTTGTTAATCCTGAGCTTCTGCCTGTCTGACTCAAGATGCTCAATCTTTTTTCGGTTTTCCTCCATGCGCTTCTGTATTGTTGTCGGATCGAATCCCTGAAGCAGCCTGTCCACCAATTGGTCGTTTTCTCTCTCCAGATTGTTTATTTGTTTCGAGATATCCCTTGTATCCCTGAGATGACTCCTGTCGCGGATCCGGATGGCTCCCCTGAACATTGCCAGCAAACCATTCATCTGATCTTCGGTAAAATTTATTTTGCTAATTGTTTCATTGAGCCTCTCAAAAATCCATTCCTCTTTATAAGTTACTTTTGCAACATGATTAGAATAATAAATATATTTTCCTTTTTTTATTTCCCCTGTGAGAGTAAGTTTCTTTTTATAAATCAAAAATGCATGAGCGAATAAAAAATCTGCATCTCTTTTCCGGGCTCCCATGTATTTCATGCCCATTTTTTTAAGACGCCTTTCAAAGTGTTTTGGTGATATATAAGGCTCATGAACTCCATTCAATATTTTGCCATTCCGAATAAATTTACCCGAGTAAAACGGATTTGACAACAGCCTGTGAAGAGTTGACACTGCCCATTTATTCCCCGTGATGCTGCGATATCCGCGTTCGTTTATGTGCACAACAAGCTCGTGGATACTGATTCTGCTGTTATCAAACAGGTCATATATATATTCAACGACATTTCGCGTGTGTGGATCCTTGACATAGCATTTATTATACTTATCGTAAATATAACCATACATCCGGTTATTGAACGGAGCAACTCCATTGCGGGCGGAGTGCTCATAGGCAGCCGTGACGCTTTTACTTATCTTATTGGACCAATATACAGCCAGTGATGAACTCTGGTCCAGAATCATTTCTTCTTCTGCAGTGGATCTTTCGGAATAAACCATGTTAAGTTCATATAAATGCACCCGAAGCCCATGAGTCTTTGCCAGGCGTTTACATCTGGGCCAGTCATAATCATTACGGCCCAACCTGTCAGTATTTTTGAAAATAACATCTTTTATTTCATACTGGATTGCCTTATCGAGCATCTGATTGAAATTCTTCCGGCCTTCGCGAAAAGCGGATTCGACACAAGAAAAAGTATGTATGATATACAGATCATTTTTAAGGGCATATACGCGAGCACGATCGCTCTGATCGTCGAGGCTGGAGCCTTTTTCACCCTGCTTTTTAGATGACACACGATCGTATGAGAAGCAGGGAACCTTGCCCAGCTTCAGGGCATCTTCCTTGCCTTTAAGAATAAATGCTGCAGTGTGAGATTCGTTCATAATGTTTTGTTCGGAAATATTCCTATTAACTAACACTTTCATCTATTTTAAATCCTGTCAATAAAAAAAATGCCCGGCAGAGGTTGCCGGGCAAAGCTGGTAATTTTTAGGGAAGCCATTAAAACAAAGTCGCCTGCGATTCTTTCATTTCAAAATTGCTTATCAGTAATTCCCTGCCTTCTTTAATTTCGTCTTTAGCGATTGAATATGTCAGAGTCACCGGCTTTATATTAAATCCGGAGAATACCTCGCGGATATTCTGGTTATCATTAATACTCAAAATAAATTTGCCCTTTATATTTTCTAAAGTACCGTTTAATAATTTGTAATCATTCAATCCTGTAAAATTATGCTTATAGCATGGCTCGGAATAATAAGGCGGATCCAGATAAAAGAATGTGTCCGGTTTATCGTACTTCTCGACAACCTGTTCCCATGACAAATTTTCAATCATGACCTTAATAAGCCTCAGATGCACCTCAGAAAGCTCATCTTCAATCCGGAGCAGATTGATACGCGGCAGGCTCTCCGGGGCAGTACCGAACGTCCTGCCCTTTACGCGGCCGGCGAAACATAGTCGTTGCACGTAATAATATCTTGCCGCGTACTGTATGTCCGTGAGGCCTCTGCCCTCGAGCTGCTCATTCCAGTCTGCCCACCATTCCCTCGATGCCAAAACCCATTTATATTGCTTTAAAAACTCCTCAAGATGATTCTGTAATACTCTATAAAATTTAATTAAATGATTATCCAGATCATTCACAACCTCAAACATCGAAGGATCTTTGCGGAAGAATACCCAGAGGCCGCCTGCGAATACTTCGCAATATGTTTTATGCCGCGGGATCAAATCAATAATCTTTTCGGATAACTTACTCTTTCCACCAATATATGCAAGCGGGCTGTTCATTTGCACCTCTAAAGTTTTAAAACATAAAATACGATCAAATAATAGAGTAGCAGTGAAAGCTGTAATCACGTTCGACCGTGATTGTCGGTGCGTTGGCGCGCACCGGCTGCTCATTTAAAACATTACTTGCGCTATTGCTTGAATCCCTATATTTTGATTTGATCCAATTCCGCCGGCGCCAATTGCAAATTTATCAAAATTATATAAGTATGAAGCTCCATAGCTGTGAAAAAAAGAACTCTTGTGATATTGAATTATATAATGAACCTGTATTATATGATGTTTAATTGACGGTATGCATGAAATCGGAAAATCGGCATGAGCAGATTTCCATGAGTCTGACGCATCGACACCGAGAACACCGTCCTTATACTCGCCAGTGATGCTAATAGGCGATTCTGCGCGTTTTTTGTTAATTTCGCAATCATCTGTTTTCGATTCGTGATATTGTGTCGGAGTAACTACCGGCGGACCGACATCCACCGTACCTGGCGCCGGCGCGAGCTTATACCCGATAATACCGCAGGCCAGACCATAGATCATTATACCTGCTATGATTAAATATTTTTTCATTTTAGTTTATTTAATAAAAAATTCCGTATGGCTTCGGCTGCTTCAGGGCTGTAAACCATAATAAGAAACAAAGTTGCTAAAATCAATACAAGCCCGATCAGCAATTCAATTTTATGCCATCTTAATAAAATCCATAAAAATTTTAAAACCGGCGGTAATTTCTCTGCAAATTTATCTTCTTGTTTCGTCATTTTTCTCCTTACTCATTGCGTTTATCCCATACACGTTTCTCTCCTACGTCAACGTGACAGCCCCAGTCATAAACCCCGATACCGCCGTCAAAAATATCGTCAGAATTTAATATCAGCGCGTGTAAGTTTTTCATTGGCAATCCTTTAATGTGAAAATCAGCCGCTTTACCGCTGATATGATAAGAATTTCCAACACCTCCGACTGCGGCATTATGTTCGATACATCGATTAACACAATGTATTATAATCGGCTTATTAATTCGTTCTCTTAATTCTTCCAGCTTATGCAGTAATTTAGGATTTACAATCATTTGCCCACATCCGCATCGACATCTAAATTCAACATCTGTAAAATGCTTACTTAATTTCATACTCACACCTTATATTTTTCTAAATTTTTTTGCATTCGACTATTAAACCCCTGTTTAATTGAGGATAATCCGTTGTACTTTGCTTTCTTCCCGATTTTTTGTTTGATTGCTTCATCTGCGGTGGATAGGCTAAGCTGTGTATCGATATGAGTATCGAACGCTTCCTTGCATTGCTCAGAAATTTCCTCACCAACTTCTTTGAGATTTGATATATTGTCAGAAATCCAAACCCCGAAAAGAGTCTTAGCCATGACATATAGTCTCTTTTTAATAGTTTTGCCCATTGAGTCATAACCCCCACCTTTTTTAATTGAATTATTTTTTTCTTATAGACTTGTCAACCTTGCTGTCGCACTCGCAGGGATTGTTTCAATACTGTCTATTCCGAATTTTGATTTCTCCGTTAGCCAAACGGCCTTCCGCGTTATGTCGCATACTAACCTATATCTTATCAGGCCAAACAATTTCATCAGGATCGTCATAATTCTGCGGTATACCGCGCAGCGTTTGTCTGTACTTATTATAAGCAGCCCTTTCTTTCTCAGCCAGCTTAACGTCCGGGAGCTGAGTCCAGTCACTCGCTGCAAGCAATGCGTTTCTCTCTGCGCGGATCTGCATCCATTTAGCTTCAGTTTGCTTTTCGATATTTGTTACCCATCCTGCTTTTTTTTCGTTCCATTCATCAAATACTGTTGCAGGCTGTTCTATTGTATAATTTTCCGGAATATCGGCAGTCTCGCAGATCTTTGTATCTCCCGTCTCCTTACTCCAGATTTGTTCACCAATAAAATTATTAAACTCGCTCCATGATTCAGTTATTTTATTAAAAATTAACTTTTTATTCTTTTTTTCAGTCGGAGGCGGAGTAATCTCTGTATAATACGAGGGATACAGCCATCCGCCATCAAGCGGATCAGGCTGGCATTCATGTTCGCCTATCAGCTCGCCGTTTTCTGTTAACGCATAGACTATTTTTCTTATTATTTTTTTACCCATAAATCTCCTAATATTTAATCATAAAATTTATTCCCAGATTTGCTGGATTAGTTTCCACGCCCGTACGAGGTGTACCATGAGAACCGTTAGACGACGGATCAGTAACTGCCACAGCATTATTTGTTGCTACACTATAAAAGTTTAAAGTCATTGTACTATATGTTCCAGCAGCATTAGTATTTGACCCAGAATTTACTGTTGAACTATGTCTGTGCCCCTGCATTTTGTCATTGTCATAGTTACCAAGTGTACATGCAAAAGCTGCCCCGTTCGCCCTACTGAGCTTAGCAGATGTGCCGGCACCGCGAGGGAATATTCCCCGAAAGTCCGGTATATTAAAAGTTGTAGAACCGTCACCGGTACCAAATACTGTATTCAAAACCGCAAATAAATCAGCATAAGTCGTTCGGCTTAATGCAGAGTTGTCACACAACAACCAGCCCGTAATGCCTGCAATTGCAGATTTGCCAAGCATCATAATGCTGCCTGGCGGCGGGCTTAACGGGCTCCAGTAGCCGTTTGTCAGCCAGTCTGTGGCAAATGTACCGGATGTATGGCTTGTCTCGCACATCCACATCGTATAATTCCGTTTTATAATCGTTCCAGCCGCATAATATGTCGATGTTGCCCACGTGTTTGCGATTATCGACAATTGCGCGAATAGCGCGTTAAGCGAAGCGACTGTCGTATAGCTCCCGACGCATAAATAGCTTATATAAAGATCGCCTGTCTGATAGCCTGTTGTCAGTATCTGTATGCCGGTATAAACATGATAGCCGCACAGCTCTGTGTATTCAAAATCCTCATTTACTATATTGTAATCCGTGCCCTCGATAAGCAGATCGCCTCCGCCCCCGGCCGCCGTGCGGATCACAACGTCGGTCGAGCCTTTGAACGCACGCTTTACTGTGCCAAGTATGAATGCCGATGCTCCGACGTTCGAGTAAAGCTCATCTATTATCTCTGCCGGCGAATCCAGCTTAAAATCATATAATGTTTCTTTTGCCATTTAACTTATCCCCCAAATCGTTTCAGAATGTAATTTATCGCCGAAAATCTTCAGACCCCACAGTATGCCCTGCTGGTAATCGAGCACTTCCGGTTCAATGTACGTCTTCACCCAGCGCATTGTGAGCTCGATCTCTGCCTTTGTGAGATTCTTAGTGATGCCGATTATCTCCCAAACTCCGGGCTGTTCAGTTTGTCCCACCCTGGTATGCGGCGACGCGATAATAAAGTCCATTATTTCGATATCGATGTGCTGTGTTTTAACTTTGCGCTTTACTACTTCAGGAATGAACTTCGATAGTTTCATAATCGTTTCGGATTTGGATTTTGCTCCGGCTTCCGTAGCAAGAATTGTCTCTATCGCCTTGAACTGTTTGCTTTTATATCTTTTAAAGACTTCCTCTTCGTAGTCTGTGTTCAAATAGCTTCTGAATTTATCCTCCGCTTCGTCCTTGTCATAGTCAATACGGACACTGGAGAGGAATTGGCTCCAGTCGATAGATATTTTAGGCACATCCATCCATTCGTCGGAATATATACGCCTTACCGGAGTGCGGTTCTCATCGTAATTGCGCGCGCTGTATTTGCCGCCGTCTTTAGGGAATATGAGCGTATCTGACGCATCCCCGAGTTTCTCGATCGACTTATTAAGTTCGATCTGCTCGTCAATGCACAGTCCGACTTCGCGTCCGTTCGCCTGCGCGATGTTCCATTCGCGCGTATCGTAGTTCGCAGGTATAAATGAAATATTACCGTAATTATATATTAAGTCTTTTGCCACCGCGAGCGAGTTTTTGATGTTCACGCCTGTAACGTCCGCGGTCACTGAATCGAGATTATCGCTGACATATGTACTGCTTATTGATATTATGCCTGTGTTGAGATTGACGCTGTAATTTCCAGGAGACAAAAGTTCGTTGTCGACATAAACACTATGCACGGCATGAACAGGATAATACTGAGTATCGCAGATAAAAAATTGATATGTCGATGTTGACTGTGTTTCATTCAGGCAAACGAGAGGGATATTGCGCTTTCTGCCATAAAGGATCCGTTTCGGCTTGCCGACGTTATCGTCGTCTATATAAGGATATGCAGCCTTTGTGAACACATTCGGCGGAATAGGCATTGATAACGCTTTGCGCACATCCTGCAGTTTCAGAGTGAACTGTGAAAAATCGCGCTGATAGTTCTCAATATAATACCCGGGCCCCTGCCAGAAATCAAAATACGGCAGAGTGTCGAATCCCAGTTTCAGGCGGGCCGGCTGCCGGAATATGTTCGCGTCCCTGAACTTGTCGAAATGCCCGTCGTAATTGTCGAACGATATATTCCCGCCTTGAAATTTATGCAGGCCAAAATATATAGGATCCTTACTTTTTGATATTGCCGGCACGTTCTTAATTCTCGGCTCGAAGTATCTGCCGTCAAAATATGCGCCGTTTATGCTGTCTATTTTATCGCAATACCCTGTTGTCTGTCCGATAAGGATCCTTGATATTGCCCAGTCGCTGACAGGCTGATGATAATCTAAAAAATGTATATACAGTTTAGTGGTTTCAAGATCGTATAAATAACTTTCTTCCTGCAGGCGCAGGTCCTCAAACGTGATAACGTGCACATAATCCGTACCGGATACTTTTACGCTGCCAATGTCATAGCCATCGTCGATTACAGGGTTAGGCACAACGGATATCACACCGCCGTCAATTACGATTATATTTCCCGGCGTCAGCGTTGTAAACCATATACCGGGCTCATAATTTATCAGCCTGGTTAAATTCTGCTCGCCCTTCATCGGTATATCGATCTCGATCGTAATTATCTTTTTTGAGGCAGCTAAATTTTTAAAGGTTGAAAAACTCATTCAATTTACTAAAATTCTAATTATTTTTTTTGTGTATTTTTGATTATTATTTAAATCCTCTATTTCGATTTTTAAAATATATAATCCCGGAGATACTATCTTACCCCTTCCGTTTCTGCCATTCCATAGAAAGGGAACATTGTTTAATTTACGACTATAAACAGAATCACCATTTATATCATAAATTTTGAATGTTAATTTAACCGACGAATAAACAGTTTCAGGTTTTCCGAATCCTATTGTAAGATTCTGGCCTTGAGATGGTTTAAATGGAACAGGATAGGCAATTAATTTGTTGAAATCTTGAGCAAATATAATACTCAAAGGTAAACATAATAGAATTATAATTAAAAAAAATTTTAATTTAATCATTTTATTAACTCCTTTTTTTATACTTATTTAATTATCCCAATATATTTGTAAAATCATTTAATAGAATTTTAATATCCTGAAATTGCTGTAAATAATGACAATCTTACTACAGAGTAAAAACCCGATGCAGATTGAGTAAGCATAATTTTATATCTTACTTTAATTGTCACCTGATTTGATACAATAGATATCGAATCAATCCCTATATCTAAAGATGCAACGCTTACATATACCGCAGATACTACCGATATCATTGGAGTACAATTTATTATTGCTTCAATAATATTATTAAAAGTACAAATAAAATCATATGTTCCTATGGTTACATTCTGAGCGACCGTAGTAGTTATATCATGAGTTGATAATTTATGTTCTAAATTTTTTGGCAATGTATAATACCCCCAATAAATAAATTTAGCTGTGTACGAAGAAGATGCCTTATAACATCCCCCAATAACTCTGTAATTTTCTTCTCCGGAAACGGGCGAATACCAGCCCTGTTTTTCAGCATCCCATACCGGAACAATATTTGTAAACTCTGCAGTGACTGATATTGGATCGCCAGCCGGTATCATTTTAATGTATATTATTCCATCCGATGGAGATCCGGATATAGATTCATCTGAATCGGCAATATATAATGATCCATTTACTTCAATTACGGATCCTGCGGCAATTTTAGGTATAATATTTGTACTCATTTCGGTTAACGATAACATATTTGCAGTTTTATAACTTTTATTGATGGTCTCCATTAAGGCATCTATATCATCATTCCCTACCAGACTAAATGTATTTAATTTTCTTAATGCCATCAGTAACACTCCTCATATTTTATGCTTGTGCTCCAGGGAAGCCGCACGTAGCCCGTGCGCTTCCACTTTATGGCTTTCTGTGCCGTGTGGCAGTAGATCAGCGATTCAATATCCTCACGGTTCGCCCATATACCTAAAATGAACGGCCTGTTGTTCTTGCACATCCGCCACCAAACTCTCATGCTCTCGCGCACGGCATCATTCATAGGCGAATAATTTATCGTAAAATTACGTAGCTCATATCCATCATCTCCGTAAAGCTGGCCGCTTGACGACAGCTCGCCTTCGCCGGTAGTTTCGTCGTCAAGCTCCGTATCAAGCTTGATGTTCGGTTCCTGCAGATATGTGCCGATGTAAAGCTCGCCAATTGCAATATACGACCGCCCGCTGTCAGTGATTACAAGCCGCCAGTAATTATAAGTTGCCTCAGTGAATGAATGTAATATGATGCCAGCTTTCCATGTGATTATTTCCTCAAACGAAGGTGTTGTCCAGACGTCCGTATCATTGCCCTGAAGCGTAATAACCGCGCTGGCAGAGAGATTATGCCCCATAATCGCAAAGCGCGAAGCCGTTATAGTGCTCGATATCTTTATCCATTCGTTTGACGCGGATAATGTCCTGAACTGGCGCAATACTTTCGTGTCCTGTACGTTCGCGATCGGGTATCCCGGATTCTCGCTCGAACGGTAAAGCGTTGCTGTGAGTATTCGATTGTCATACATCTTCTGCATTAGATTATTGCCCTCGCATGAATAAGTATCTCGCCGTTCTCTGTTGCTTCTGAAATATCGTCGTACAAAACTTTACTGCCCACGTTCACAATTACATGAAATAAATTCTTTACAGATTCTTTTGCTGAGGATACCGAATTGCTAACCGTCGATGCAACAGAAGAGTTGCTAAGTCTGCTTTCAATCGAATTTATAAGTTTGTCTGCTAACAACGCCAGTGCATTCTGGCCCTCTGTCCCGTCAAGCGGAAGAGCAACTTCAGGTCCTTTCTCACCGAATATCGCTGCAGTCGCTTGCGACGCGTAACCGCCCGCTGCAAGTGCCGGAAGCGGCTGAGCCCGAATAAGCGCGAGCTTCGCTAACCCGAGAGCTGTCGCTGCTGCAGCAGCTATTGCACCGAGCGCAGGACCAACATAAGGTATGCCGGCCAGTGCCTTATATGCCTGGTATGCTGCCTGCGGAGTCGCGATTATAGTCTCAAATTCCGCGATTTCTCTCTGTCTTTTAGCTGCTTCCCTGGCGAGCTTTCTTTTATCTTTATCCGCTTTTTCCTGAATTGATTTTTCGTCACGAGCGCGTTTTTCATCGAGGGCTTTGAGCGCTGCGTCCCGTTGGGCCTCGTCCGTTATCGTTGCCTCAATGGCCGCTTTTTCCGCGTCGTACTGCTCCGCGATAGCATCAAGCTTTTTCTGCGTGTCGTTGTCTATCTCCGTCTGGCTGTTCTGATAATACATTGAAAACAGATTGCCGAGTTCGCTTACCATTGTGCCGATCTGGCTCATTCCGCCGAATATAAGCTGGCGCCTGCGATCCTCTTCCTGCTGAACAATTTCGGTTTTCTTCTTTTCATGTTCAGCAGTCAAATTTTCGACTGTCTCGTTATACTGGTTTTGTGTTATATATTTCTTTTGTAGATGTACATTTAGCTTAGCCGTTTCCCGGCCGTATCTGAGCTCTTCCAATTCGAGAGCGCTTTTCCCACACTCCTCATTGTATTTTAACAGCTGCTCCTGTACTTTTTTATACTCTTCCAACCACTTCTTATCGCGTTCGACTCTGGCATCTGATTTAGATGTTCCCAGCAGCTTATCCGATGCTTCCTTCATGCCATCG
>JAFGSG010000117.1 GCA_016934735.1 Spirochaetota bacterium
CACAAGCATGCCTTTCTTTATTTCGGACGTCCATCTCATGGTCTGTTTTGCTTCGCGTTCATAGTCATCAACAGTAAACCAGGAGGTAACCGGTTCGCCTGTTGTGCCGAAAGACTCGTGATAATGCCAGGCTTCGGACATTGGCACGGCAAGCGTACCATCCGGTTTAAGTCTGCGCATCTCGTTTTTATATGTAAGAGGCAGCTTAAAAAAATCATCCCATGAATTAAGTTTAAAACCAGAGTATTTTTTTTTATAAAGTTCGTTTTTACATGCCTGGTTAAAAAGTTTTTGAATTGACGGAAGCGAAGGCAGTCTGCCGTCAGCTGTTCTGCTGTTTATTTTTTTTGTTTGCGTCATAGTGAGTTATTATTCAGCTGTTTAGATATTATTTAAGATAAAATTATAGGTGCAGAGGCTGCGTTTCTATAATTTATAAAGCAATTGTATATTTATACAATGTAAAGCACTTATTATAATTTTAAAAAAATTTTTATACTATAGTATTTATTTTCAATGAAAACTTTTCTTTAGTCTACAGGCATTTTATTTTCCTGCGTGCCTGCAAGTTTTTCAACCGCCACCCTGACAGCCCATCGTAAAAATATGAAAGTATAATGAGCGCCTGTAAGATACATCCCTGCCCAGAAAACGAGATGTGATACACCATAAGCTATCGGGCCTCCGATTACGATGAACAAAGGCTCCTTTTCTTTGATTGCAATAACACCAAGCGCTATCACAAAAGGCCAGCCAATTACATAGCTGAATATTATCAGGAATAGACCGATTGCATTTCTAATTAATATATGATTCGCAGGCTTGATCTTAAACGCGCTTAAATCAGCTTTTTCATTTACCGCTTTGTAAACAAACGGTATCCTTAAAAGAAGATCTGCAATTTTTTTTCTTGTTTTCATAAGACAGATATTTTAAATATAAAAAATACAAGTTGAATAAGAAATAATTTAAAAGAACTTTTATGCAATCAATTTTTAAGATTTATAAAGATATATTTATTATTGGTTTAATATAATATTTTTAAACTATTGACAAAATATTTATCCATCTGAAGTAATAATTAAAAACATTAATAATAATTATTTCAGCTTGGCAACAATCAATTTAAAATTTATATTTCGTGAAATACAAAAAATAAATTTATAAAAGAATTGTTGACTTTAATGTTTTTATTAAATACTTAATATTAATTCATAATTATCAGCATAGTATTAAAAAATGACAAAAGATAAATTACATACTCATGAAGCAATAATATCTGTCCCTTTTCATGACTGCGACCCCATGCAGGTTGTATGGCACGGAAATTACTTCAAATATTTCGAGATCGCCAGGGATGGCCTGCTGTATAAGCTGGGCGTGGATCTCCAGTCATATTTTGAAAAGGCAAAATATTTATTTCCGATAATAAAAACATCAATAAAGCATGTATCTCCGCTCAGGCACCGCGATGAATTTGTATGCAGGGCAATGCTTACGGACGCGAGATTTAAAATCGCGTTCTCTTTCGAGATACGTCTTCTTAAAGACAACAAATTATGCGCAAAAGGAAAGAGCGAGCAGGCAGCAGTCAGATATCCTGAAATGGAAATAATGTTCAATATACCGGATGAAATCCGTACAGCGTTGGGTTATTAATGATGTCCGACAATTATAACAAAGCACTTGTCACAGGGGTTGAACGCATATCGGCATGGGCCGGCCTTCTTGACGAGATTAACGTCTACCCTGTAGCGGACGGGGACACGGGCCGCAATCTCGTCATAAGCCTGTCTCCCATGAGACAGATAAATGATGACCGGCCTTCAACTATCCGCGCACTCATGCTGGCAGCGCGCGGAAACTCAGGAAACATTGCTGCTAAATATTTCTCCGGGTTCCTTTCGATGGATGGCCCGGATACCCTTGCCGGGGCAGCAAAACTCGGAAGCAGGCTGGCACGCGAAGCAGTTGGCGAGCCCAGGGAAGGCACGATGCTCACTATTTTTGATTCACTTTCAAAGATTCTTGAGAAACAGACTTTTTCGGATAATTTTACTGAGCCGATAATTGACCATCTTGAAAATGCCGTGCATTTAACTACTGATCTTCTGCCGCGCCTGAAACAGGCTAATGTTATTGATGCAGGTGCTCTCGGCATGTTTATTTTCTTCGAAGGATTTTTTAAAACTCTTGCAGGACAAAACGAAGAATATCGCCCCATAATGCAGATATTTAAAGGTAAGCTGGCTGTAGCTGGCTCGTTTCAGGAAGAATCTGAGTCAGGCTATTGTGTTGATATGGTATTAAGAGCTGATGATAATGCGGCTGAGGCAGTAAAAAAAGCTCGCACGGATAAAAGCGCAGTAATAATCCAGGAAAGGGATTTTATCAAAATACACATACATACTGATGATGCCCATAAAACAAAAGATAGATTTGAATCTTACGGACTTGTCAAATGGGCAGATGATGATCTGAACGCACAGATAAAGGATTTTCAAACCGCGCACTCAAAGCAGGCCATTCATATTATGACTGATGCCGCAGGTTCGGTAACGAGAAAAGATGCAAAAAATTTCGGAATAACACTTCTTGACAGCTATGTAATAAAAGGGGAAACATGCATTCCGGAAACTCATCTTGATCCGGCAGACTTGTATGACTCTATGCTCAATGGCATAAAGGTTTCCACATCACAGGCATCCGACTTCGAAAGACATCAGCATTATGAAAGCGTATTAAGCAGATATAAAAATGCCCTGTATCTCTGCGTCGGTTCGGTGTATACCGGTAATTACAGAATTGCAACAGACTGGCAAAGTAAAAATGATCCGGATAACCGAATGACAATAATAGACACGGGCACAGCATCCGGAAAACTCGGCATCAGCGTTATCGCGTCCGCAAGATATGCATGTACGGTTTCTAGTCCGGTTGATGTGGTTAAATTCGCACAGGATGCGGTAGAAAACGCACAGGAATTTATCTTCCTCGAAAAACTGCAGTATCTGGCTGCCGGCGGACGTATGTCAAAGACAGGAGCATTCTTTGGCGACATGTTCAATGTAAAGCCCATTGTAAGCCCTTACGCCACCGGCGCAGTAAAACTCGGAATAGCAAAAAACAATAAAGACCAGTTAAAATTTCTTTTTGGAAAACTCGAAAGCGGACTTAAGCCCGATTCAAAAGCAATGATTATGCTTGAATATACCGATAATATTGGCTGGGTCAGCAATACGCTTAAAGAAGAGATTGAAAGAAAATTCCCTTATGCAGAAATACTTATTCAGCCGCTGTCGCTTACTACAGGCGTCCATACCGGTCCAGGTACATGGGGGGTTGCCTATCTTGATATAGAAGCCTTTGTCTAGACTATAATAAATTCAAAACACGGATTTGAATTATAAATATATTACTCATTTGACTGAATTTTTTATTAAAGTTGCATTGATTAAGCGGTAAAGTGATAAGATTTAAATCTGATCACTTTACCGAAAATGTTAACAACATAATTAATGAAAGTCAGTTAAAGGAATATATTAATTTTTCTTAGCTGGTTTTACATAAAGAGGAAATAATGCGAAATACCCGCAGAGTGGTTGTAACCGGAATTGGATTCCGCTCGCCGATCGGCAATTCGCTTAAGGAGCTTAAAGAATCGCTTTTAACAGGCAGAAGCGGCATTAAAATAATGTCGGACTGGGAAAAGATGGAAAACCTGCGCACAAGGGTCGCCGGGATCTGCGAAAACATTGATGAAATGGTCATTGAAAGAAAATACCGCCGCTCAATGGGAAGAGTGGCAATTCTGGCTTCTCTGGCGTGCATGAGCGCTATCGAGGATTCAGGACTGGAGGGAAACGTCATTGCATCCACGGAATGCGGTGTATCTTTCGGGTCAACGGCAGGAAGCTCGGATTCCATGGAGGAATTCCTTGAACAGATTATAGAGAAGCGCAGTTTAAAAGGACTGCAATCTTCCACCTATCTTAAATTCATGAGCCATACATGCGCGTCAAATATAGCTACAATGTTCCAGGTTAAAGGACCTTTAATCGCTTCATGCACAGCATGCACATCAGGTTCGCAGGGAATCGGCTTTGCATACGAAGCGATTCAGAGAGGAAGCGCGAATGTTATGCTTGCAGGCGGAGCTGAGGAGATGCACATACTCGACGCAGCCATATTTGACATTATGCACGCAACATCAACAAAGTTCAACAGCCAGCCGGACATGACGCCGCGCCCGTTCGACAGCGGCCGCGACGGACTTGTCGTGGGAGAAGGAGGCGGCTGCCTTGTTCTGGAAGACTATGAATATGCAAAGAAGCGCGGTGCACACATATACGCGGAAATTACCGGGTTCGGCAACAGCTGCGACGGATCGCATCTTACAAATCCTAATGACGAGGGTATGGCAGAAGCAATAAACCGCGCTTTAAAAGACGCATCGCTCAGCCCCGGCGATATTGAACATGTGAACGCACACGCAACAGCGACCGAAGCAGGAGACATCGCTGAATCAAAAGCAACGTACTCGCTGTTTAAAGACAGCGTACCTGTCTCGGCATTCAAAGGATATATGGGTCATACGCTTGGAGCGTGCGGGGCTATAGAATCAATAATCACCATACTTATGATGAATGAAGGCTTTATTGCTCCGACCCGCAATCTTGAAATACCTGATCCGAGATGCGCGCCTATAAATCATGTAACCGGTATTGTGCGTGAACAGAAATTTTCGATAGGTATGAACAACAACTTCGCTTTTGGCGGCGTTAACACCTCTCTCATTTTTAAAAAAATATAGTGAAAAAACTGTTAAAAAATAATTTTGCCGTTATAATACCCGTATATAACCATGAAGAAATGATAGCAAGCGTTGCTAAAGACGCTCTTAAACTCGGATTTCCAGTATTCATTGTTGATGATGGATCAACCGATTCCACATATGATAATATAAAAAAAATAAAGGAAGTTAAAATAATCCGGCACAAAGAAAACAAAGGAAAAGGAGAGGCGATTTTAACGGGATTTAAAGAAGCGTCCAAAACAGCTGACTGGGCAATTACAATTGACGGCGACGGCCAGCATAATCCGAAAGACGCTCAGAATCTGATAAACGCAATACCGCAGGGCATACGGCCTATTGTTATCGGCAGGCGGGAAAACATGTTCGGCAGCGATGTGCCGTGGACGAGCAGGTTCGGAAGGGCGTTCTCAAACTTCTGGGTACGGCTTTCCGGCGGGCCGCGGGCAAAAGACACGCAGAGCGGATTCCGGATATACCCGCTGCCTGAATGTTCCGGAATTAAAGTAAAGGCAAAACGCTATCAGTTCGAACTGGAAATACTCATAAAAGCTTACTGGAAAAAAATTCCGGTGATCGAGGCTCCCGTGAGCGTTACGTATTCTCCGGGCTCAAGGCGAATATCCCACTTCCGTCCTTTTGTTGACTTTATGCGCAACTCGTGTGTATTCGCAAGGCTCATCTGCGCCAGAATTTTCATTCCTGCTTTTATGCGAAAAAAAATCAATTCAGCGATTTAAACCGGGCGACCGCACAAATCATCCCTGAAGAGCACAGAAAGACATTACTTAACTGTATGGATAACGGATTACTATGCACGAACCCGCCTTTAAGATACAGACAGACTACACGGAAAAGCTTTTTGCCCTCCCGAGCGGGCTGGGGTCAAAAAAGCCGGTTTGCACTGTAATATATGCGCGGGTAACTACCCTGCCCTGCCCCCGCGCGGACTTTTAAAACAGAATTGCAGAAGGTTCATTGCCGAGGCGAAGCAATTGGAAAGCTGACAAAGCCATTGCGCAGCCCGGCAATGTGATATAACGCCAGTTATGGG
>JAFGSG010000118.1 GCA_016934735.1 Spirochaetota bacterium
AGAGTTTTTATTGGTTCTCCAAATAAAAAACCTGATTTTTACCTTGATTTGTTCCCAATGGTTACATCAATATTTAATTATTAGAGGGAACCATAATTTATTCTTTTACAAATTATAGAGTGATTCAAGTTTGTCAATCCACTTTCCAAAATCTGCTTGATTCATTAAGGTATATATTCGCATATGCTTTTATTATGAACAATTTAAATGAGGATACTGTCAACCGGCTTGTCTTTAATCTTCAGAAGCCGGGAAGATATATAGGCCGCGAGTTAAATCAAATTAAAAAAAGCAATCCTTTTATAAGAATGGCTGTGTGTTATCCTGACCTGTATGAAGTCGGTATGTCCAATAACGGCATCAGAATATTATACGATATCGCGAACAGAATCAGTGATGTCGGCTGCGAGCGGGTATTCGCCGTCAGTGATGATTTTGAAGCTAAAATACGGGCGATGAAGATCCCTCTTTACACTCTGGAGAGCTATACGCCTCTCTGTGAACTGGACTTATTAGGATTCAACCTTGCATATGAGTTGCTGCATACGAATGTACTCCAGGTTCTTGATCTGGGACAAATACCGCTTTTCAGCAAAGACAGGGGAGAAGAGCATCCGATAGTAATTGCAGGCGGGGAGGCGGTCTCGAATCCGCTGCCTGTGCAGGATTTTTTTGACGCAATTTTTATTGGCGATGGAGAAGAAGGGATTATCGACATCCTGAATGCTGTGCGTACTGCAAAACTTGATTCGCTCGGCAGAAAAGACACACTTGAGCTGTTTAGCAGGATTGAAGGCATGTATGTACCGTTATTATCCTCACAAAAAGAATTTGCCGTAAAAAAAAGATTTGTAAAAGCAGAATCGCTTTATAATCCGCTGCGCCCGGTTATGCCTAGCTTAAGAATTACACAGGAAAGACTTGTTGTGGAAGTGACGCGCGGATGTAAAAATTTGTGCAATTACTGCCATTCCGGATATTATGAACTGCCGTACCGATATGCTAAGCCCGGAATTATTACGGATCAAATATTAAAATTAATCAATAATGCTTATTACAGCGACCTGACTCTTTCTTCTCTGTCAATAAGTGATTTTAAATATCTGATCCCTTTGCTTAATTCAATACTGCCTGTGCTTATAGACAAAGCTATTTCCATATCTCTGCCTTCTTTACGAGTGGATAAAAGAACTCTACCGATCATTGAGCAGATTTCGGATATAAGAAAGGCTTCTCTCACCTTTGCGGTTGAATCCGCGTGTGAAGAGATAAGAAGCATTGCGAATAAAAAATTGAGGACAGAAGATATATTATCAATTGCAGAGTACGTATTCAGCCATGGCTGGAATTTGCTGAAATTATATTTTATGATAGGGCTTCCGGGATGCGAAGAATATGACGAAGCAGGCGCCATGATTGACCTGCTCAAAAAGATCCATTTTACCGGAGGAAAAAAAAGAGATCTTAATGTTACTATTTCTCCTTATATACCTAAGCCGCATACGCCGTTTCAGTATGAAAAGCAGATGAGCTCTGCATATTTTTCCGATGTGATCCTGAAAGTAAAACGCGGTTTACCGAGACAGGTAGCAATAAAAGCGCACGATATAAATGCCTCTCTTCTGGAAGGTATTATGGCGAGAGGCGATTCTGAATTAAACAAAGTTATTTATAATTCCTATATGGATGGCGCGCGTCTGGATTCATGGAGAGAACATTTTAAATTTGAGGTATGGAAGAATAATTTAGATAAGATTCCGGGCTGGCAAAAATATTTAAACGCGAGAGATAAGAATGAGGCATTACCATGGAGTTTTATTAAAACTGGATTTGACAGGATATCCGAGCTGCAAAGAGAAAGAATAAGCCCTACAGGCAAAGAGACAGCTGAAAAAAAGCCTTATGAAGAATTGAACACTACGGCAATAACGGAATCATTCGGCAGATTTAAAAGAAAGTACGAAGTAAAAAGAAGGATCAGAATAAAGTTTACAAAAACAGGAATGGCAAAGTATATTTCTCATCTGGATTTTATTCAGATAATTATAAGAGCGCTCGGGATGATTGAAGCTCCTGTCGCATATACACAGGGATTCAACAAGAGAGAGAGAATAGCCATGGGCTTTCCTCTGCCTGTTGGCATTGAAAGCGTATATGAGCTGTGCGACGTTGATTTGTTTGAGGATGTTGACATTAGTTCATTGCCTGCCGAGCTTTGCATAAAACTGCCTGAAGGAATTACTGCGGCTAACGCTGTATATCTGGAAGAGAAAAAATCTCTTATGAGCATTACCTTCGCCGCTCTTTTCGAAATTGATATAAATGACAATTTATTATATAAGAATTCCATAAAAAATTTGGAGCTTAAGGCAGACTTCACAAAAGAAACAGCAAAAGGCAAAAGGAGTATAGGATTTGATGAAGCGGTTTTAGAATATAATATTCAAAATAATAATTCGAGTTCAGAAAAAAGTAAAATATTGCTGAAATTAAGAGTCGGCAGCGACAATTCAATGAGAATAGATAACACTGCCCTTGCTCTTGCACAAGCAGGCTATGATGAGTTTTACAAGTTTAGAATTACCAGAATGCGCCAGTATAAAACAGAAAACGGTAATTTTAAAGAGATAATGTGATATGCATTCTTTTGTATTTAAAATGCTGTTTTAGCGGTTAGTATAGCAAAACGTTATTTAAATTATATTGTTGAGTAAATATAATAGGAATGACCTTGGCAGTAATATATTATTTATGCTTTGAATCATGATTTAATGATTTAGCGTTTTGCAAAGGAAACTTTTTTCTTTTCAAATTCCCGTTCAAGAACTTCCAGTACTTTTCCGGTGTCTGCTTCAAGCTCTATCGGTTTATTCGCATATTTGCTGGTTACCCCGTCAAGTCTTGATTCGTGATATCCTACTTTAAATTCGGAAAATTTAAGGCCGTGTGCTGTTGAAATAACAATCACGCGGTCATTTTTTGAAATAATTTTTTTATCGTGTAACTTAAGCAATACAGCGAGCGCTACTCCGGTATGCGGGCACGCATAAAGACCCGTAGTGTCTCCAAGCGCAGCGGCGTTTGACAGTTCGTCTTCGCTTGCCTGTTCGACTATTCCGTCAAACTCTTTAAGAGCGCGTATTGCTTTTTGGACTGATACAGGATCGCCTATCTGAATTGCGGATGCCTGGGTCTTTTCCGGCTTAACTGGCTTGAAGTCTTTAAATCCGTTAAGGTATGAAATATAAAGCGGATTTGCTTTTTCCGCCTGTGCCAGTACAATGCGCGGTGCCTTTTTAATCAATCCGAGCTGAAGCATCATCTTAAAGCCGTTTCCGAGAGCAGAAACATTTCCCAGATTCCCGCCCGGAATAATCACAAAGTCCGGCACTTCCCAGTCGAACTGCTGAACCATTTCAACAGAAATGGATTTCTGGCCTTCAACCCGCAAAGAGTTCATTGAGTTCGCAAGATATATTGTGTTGTCCTTCGTAACCTCCTGAACTATCTTCATGCAGCCGTCAAAGTTTGTATCCAATGACAGCACAATTGATCCGTTTGCTACAGGCTGTGCAAGCTGTGCCATGGATATTTTGTGGCTGGGAAGGAAGACTATGGACGGGATGCCCGCATAGGCGCAGTAGGCAGCAAGAGCTGCGGAAGTGTCGCCTGTTGATGCGCAGGCTACCGCTTTTATATTGCGTCCTTTTTGTATCATTTCGTTTACTTCGGAAACAAGGACGGTCATGCCGAGATCCTTGAATGATCCCGTATGGCTGGTGCCGCACATCTTGATCCATAAATCTTTCATTCCGAGAAATTCGCCAAGCCTCTTTGCCCAGAAAAGATTTGTATTGCCTTCAAACATTGATACAATGTGCTCGTTGTCAATCTGCGGGCAAATCCATTCCTTTTTGCTCCATACCCCGCTGCCATAGGGCCATTTTGTTGTGCCTACTCTGGATTCAAATGTTTTTTTCCATTCGGTTGCAGAAGTTTTTTTAAGTTTATCAATATCATGAACAACTTCCAAAAGACTGCCGCATTTCCCGCAGGTGTAAACAACTTCATCAAGCGGATATTCAACATCACAGCCATTTATACAACGAAACACAGCTGAATATTGATTTTTCTTCATAGGGATTCCTCTGAAATATTACTCTTCTATTCTGATAAAAGTAATGCCGCGTTCCATAAAATCAAAAGAATTTATTATATTTACCGACTGAAGCATTCCTTTCTCAGAGCATTTATGTGTCATGATGATAACAGGGACATATTTGCTGTTCTCAGCTTTCTGCATTACAGATGCGATTGAAATATCGCTTTTCGCGAGCACCCCCGATATTTTTGACAATATGCCGGGGCTGTCAAGGGTGCTGAGCCGCATATAATATCTGTGCATTTTATCTTTTGATTCAAGAAGTTTTGCCGTAACGGTTGCCTTTGCCGCGATTCCGGAACTTTTTCCTTTCTGTGCTATCTGTACAATGTCGCTTACAACAGCTGAGGCAGTGGGAAGGCTTCCTGCTCCCTTGCCGTAAAGTATGATGGGTCCGGTCATGTCGCCGGAGAACATAATTGCATTGAATTCATTATGGACGGAAGCTAACGGGTGCTTGAGCGGGAGCATGGTCGGCGCAACGGAAATTTCAACCTTGTCTCCGGTAAGCCTGCTCACTCCCAGAAGTTTGATCGCGTAGCCCATTTCTCTCGCGTAAATAATATCATCTCTGCTTATACCGGTAATGCCCTCGATCGGGATAGTTTTGAAGTTGATTTTTTTATTGAAAGCCATGCGCGATACAACAGCCAGCTTGTGTGCTGCGTCAAATCCTTCAATGTCAAAAGTCGGGTCAGCTTCAGCAAATCCTTTCTGCTGGGCAAACTTCAATGCTTCTGCGAATGAAAGCCCGTCGTCCTCCATCTTTGTAAGAATAAAATTTGTAGTGCCGTTTAATATTCCCATGATTAAATCAACACGGTTGCCAACCAGGCCGTCTCTGAGAGCCTGTATGCATGGAATGCCGCCGCAGACGGAAGCTTCGTAAAATAAATTTGCGATGGAGTTCTTCTGAGTATCAAAAATCGCATCGCCTTCTTCTGCCAGCAGCTTTTTATTGGCTGTCACGACATTTTTGCCTTTTCTAAGCGCTTCCGTTACTATTGATTTTGCAGGATTAAGCCCGCCAATAAGTTCTACAACAGTGTCTATTTCCGGATCGCTTATAATTTCTTTCCAGTCTTTTGTGATAGCTGTATTTTTAATTTTTTTTCCAAGCTCATCAGCTCTGATATCGCATATGCATCTGATCCTGATATCTATGCCCGATCTGTCTTTTATTAAAGCGCTGTTTTTTTTCAATAGCGAATAAACTCCGCTTCCTACTGTTCCGAATCCTATTAGACCAATATTCACTTTTATCATTACCAGAGACCTTGTTAAAATAATAAAGTTGTCAACTTAACCGGATTTAAATAAATATTCTGAAAGAGTCAATCAACTTAAATATGCTTCCATTTGTAAAGAGTACTAATCGGGAGAAATAATAGTCAAGTTTGATTTTTATTGTTAATGAAAATATTAAGAAAATATCAGGTATTGTTTTTTATCTTGACTTCGCTGTTTAATATTTTTAGTTAGATTATTTATAATATGTTTTAAAAACAGCATAAAGAATATTCGACTTTTAATGTGATATACGGCTTAGATGATATTTTAAAACAAAACCAAATACTATGATTGATGTTGATATTGAAAAGATACTTCCGCACCGCGACAGGATGAAGCTTATTGACGAGATTCTTGAAGTGGATGATAAAAAGGCGGTTACTTCCTCAACTGTTGCCGGGACATGGCCTTTGTTCGAGAATAATGCTGTCAATCCGATAATTTTAATTGAACTGCTTGCGCAGACTACTGGTATTGGAGTTGGCCATAAAAGGCTTCTGGAAACGGGCAGGGGCGTATATGGCTGGATAGTAGGTATAAAGCACGCGGATTTTTCTGTAAAAGAATTAAAGCTCGGGACCCGCCTTATAAACAGAGTGGAACCGATGTATGAACATGAAAGCTATGCTGTTTTTAAAGGAACAGTTGAAGACGCATCCACTAACGAGATGCTATGCAATGTAGAATTGCAGGTTTACAGCCCTGAATAATGATTTTTTTTAAGTTATGGAGAATACAATGAGCGATCCAGATATAGCTGTTGTAACCGGAGGAAGCAGAGGCATAGGCCGCGCGATTTGTGCGGAACTTGCCGCGCATGGTTACTATGTCATTGTTAATTATAAATCAAATGAAAAGGCAGCACTTGAGACCCTTGAAATAATTAAGCAAAATAACGGCAGCGGCGAAATAATGAAATTCGATGTTGCGGATTATGAAGAAACTCAGAAATGTGCAAAGGATATTATTTCGCGGTATAAGTATGTAAATGTGCTGGTGAACAATGCCGGGATTACTGCTGACGGCCTTTTCCTGATGCATAAAAAGGAAGACTGGGACTCATTGATCAATACTACAATAAAAGGCTTTTATAATATTACAAAACCGATTTTACAGAAAATGGTGCCTAAACACAGAGGCTCCGTTGTTTCTATAGCATCGGTTTCAGCTCTTGTGGGAAACAGGGGACAGTCTAATTACTCGGCAGTCAAAGCAGCAATAATCGGCGCCACCAGGTCAATCGCTTCAGAAGTAGCGAGACTCGGGATCCGGCTAAATGTAGTTGCGCCCGGCCTGATCGATACTGAGATGATAAAGGATGCTCCTCAGGATATGATTAAGCAGATGATACCCATGAACAGAATAGGCAGGCCGGAAGAGGTAGCTAAAGTGGTGCGTTTTCTGTGTTCAGACGACGCATCATACATAACAGGGCAGGTCATTTCCGTAAACGGCGGGATGTATTAAGAGGAACACCCATGAAAAATTATGCAATTATCCTGCTTTTGAATACTTTTTGTTTTTTTCCCCTGAGTATTTACGCCGATGACTGGGGGGAAATAGCAAAGGTTGCGAAGAATATAAAATCAGTAAGCGCCGGGTTCATCCAGGAAAAGCATATGAGAATCCTGGTTAAACCTCTTATATCTGAAGGCCGGTTTTTATTTACCGCACCCGGGTCCCTTAGATGGGAATATATTTCTCCGGTAAAAAGCATACTTATTTCCCATAACGGCAGGATAAAAAGTTATATTGAAGGTAAGGACGGGCTGGTTGAAGATACAAGGTCAAAGTCCGCAGCAATAGAGATTGTGATGCAGCAGATAACTTCATGGCTGAACGGCAGATTCCATGAAGATTCGAATTTTAAGGCAGTGCTGGTTAAAGACAAGACTGATAAAATAATTCTCAGCCCGAAGGATAAATCCCTGGCAGGTATTATAAGCAGCATTGAGCTTTCAATCTCAAGGGCTGAAGCAGTAATCAAAAGCGTAAAAATCAGCGAAAGCAGCGATTCTTATACCCTGATTAAATTCACTGAAATTAAACATAACAAAGATATAGACGAAAGAGAGTATAAAGAAATTAAATGAAAAAGTTTTTTCTTTTTGCGCCGGCTTTGATCTTTATTTTTTTTTCCTGCAAAAATCTTCCGGTAATTGAATCAGTCAAACAGCCTGGCATGCACTCCCGCATCATACCTTTCTTAACGGAAAAATATCAGCTGACTCATTCCATAAAAGCGGAACTTCCGAATGGGGACAGGCTTCTTGTAATGGGCGTGACTGTGGCTGATCCTGCGGACAGATCTATACGCGCTCTGATGATGACTGTCGAAGGCCTTGTGTTGTTTGACGTCGAATATAAAAATAATGCTGTCATAGTTAACCGGGCTATACCGAATTTTAAATCATCCGATTTTACCCGTGCTCTTATAGACGATTTAAAGCTTATTTACTTTGTTCCGCATGGTGGACTTGCTGAACGCGGCATATCCGAAGGCAGCGATGTAACCCGCTATTCATGCAAAGATGGAACAACTGTGGACGTAATCGCTGAAGAAGGCGGACAGATGAAGATAAATAAATATGACAGGAATAATTCGCTTATCCGCATTGTGGATATTTTTTTAATGAAGGAGCAGCTCCCGGAAAAATTTGAACTCACAGCACCGGGCATTTTCGGGTATTCGCTTTACATGGAGCTTGTGAATGCCGAGCGGTTATGAATAACATTTATGTCTTTTTTTTATGCTTAGTAATAGGCTTGATAAAATACACTTTTAAAGCAATAATGGCACAAATATATTTTTTATCCGGAGTAATTAATGAGATTTAAACTGATATATCCAAAATGGGCAAAGCTGACCGGGCAGACCGAGTTTTATCTTCCTCCGCACGGGCCTGTAACCATGGCAGCTGCACTGCCTGATGATGTTGAGATGGAATTTATAGATGAGAATGTTGAAGATATCAATTTTAACGACGGTACCGAGTTTGTCGGCATTTCCATGATGCTCACATGCCAGATAAAACGCGGATGGGCAATCGCGGATGAGTACAGGAAGCGGGGCGCGAAGGTGTTATTCGGCGGCATATCGACAATGCTTCATACTGAAGAAACAATGGAACATGCAGACTCTGTTTTTCTTGGTGAAGCTGAAGGCCGGATGGAGGAAGTATTTAAGGACTTTAAGAATAATAGTTTAAAAAAAGTATATAATTATTTAAACGATTTTATGCCCATTGATATTGTCGGGCCGGCAAGAAGGGATATTTTAAAAAAAGATCTTTATAATTATAAAGGCATACAGATGGTGGATCTTTTCCACGCGTCGAGAGGATGCCGCTTTAACTGCTATCCGTGCTGTACTCCGTATCTGGGCGGAAGGAAGTTCAGGCCGAGGCCGATTGACAGAGTGCTCGAAGAACTGGAAACGATTGATAATAACAGATTATTCATTGTTGATAATTCGCTTGCCCAGAATAAAGAATGGGAGATGGAGCTTTTCCGCGAGATGATCCCGATGAAGAAGAAATGGTGCTGCCACCCCATTGAAGACGATCCTGAAGTGATTGATCTTGCAGCAAGGGCCGGCGCATGGTATGTGTACCAGGCAATATTCGATACATCGGATTACATCCGCGGCAGAATCAGACGCTACAAGGATAACGGGATCGGAGTAGAAGGCACGATACTTCTCGGCCTTGATAATCATACCGAGGACTATATAAAAAGGCTTATTGACTTTCTGCTTGAGATCGATCTTGATTTAGCGGAATTCACAGTGCTCACGCCGTTCCCTCATTCAAAGGCTTTCGAAGATCTCCATAAAGACAAAAGGATATTTTCTTATAACTGGGACGAGTACACTGCGGATAAGGTTGTGTTCCAACCAAAGCAGATTAAGCCTGAAAGGCTTCAGGAACTGCTTCAATATGCGTGGGATACATTCTATAAGGATGAGCCTCAGAAATATAAAATGTTTAAATTAATAAAGCAGGTTGTAGAAAAAGAAAAGGCCGATAATACTTTTAAGCCCAGGGAAAGAAAGCTGGTAGGACAGAAGTTCGGAAGAGCTTAATGAATTGATCTATCTTATAAATCTCTCAAAATGGAACCATTCATAAGGATATTTTCTCAGGTTCTCTTCTAATATTCCGGCATAATATCTGGCCGTTTTTTTAAATATAGCTTTTCGTTCTATGCGTGAGACAGCCCTAATGTACATAGGCGGCGATATCTTGAAATGATACTGCTTATAGCCTGTGCGGAATGCGAAGAAGAAAAAAAGAGGCGCGCCCGAGAGCATGGCTAATACATAGGGACTTTCAGGCAACAGCGCATTATAACCGAGGAATGATACTTCGATCGCGCGCTGATCCCCTCTCCATGTGCGGTCGCCCGTAAGCGAAACAAGCCCTCCGTCCTTCAGATAATTTATGCCTTCAAGAATGTCGAACGGCGAGCTTTCTTCCCGCATAACAGCAATTATCCTGAGCCCGCTTTTTGCAAGGCTTTCTTTTTGTGCGCGTTCGATCTGCTCTTTCTGCTTTATGCCCATGTAAAGAAGCATGTTTATTTTTTTACGTCTTAATAAATGAGCAGCAACCTCCCAGTTCCCCATATGTGACATTACCACTATTCCGCCTGTCTTTTTTTCAGCTGCATTCTCAATATGCTCCCATCCTTCTGACGTGTATGTTATATCATCCAGGTCGTGGAGAATAAATCTGTCGATAAACACATTGGTGAAACTATGAAATTGCTTCCAGGCACAGCATATATAAAAAATAAAGCCTTTGCCTGGAAACAGAGCTTTATAAAAATTCATGCTTATTTTTACGCGTGCAGGCAGCAGAAGAAAATAGCCTGTAGCTATCCACCAAGCTGCTGTACGGAATATCCAGATGCCGAAAAGCCTTGATGCTCTGGATAAAGATTTATAAGTAAATGTTTTCATTTATCGGCAATGATCCATGTCTCTTCGCGGTTTTTCTTTGTAGAAGATACTTCAATTACTTTAAAGCCGGCTTTTTTAACCAGGCTGATAACGTTCTTCTGCGGCCTGAAGTTCAGCTGAAATTTCGCGAACGTTACTCTTATTTTCTCCAGCCATCTTTCCCACGGCATTGTTTTGTCCGACGGTATCGTAATTCTGATTATTAGCCTGCCTTTTTTTATAAGATGAGAATTTATCCATTTCAGTGTTGTTGTAAAATCAGGATCGTTCAGGTAATGCGCCATATCAAGGAGAAGGGCTGTATCGAACTTATCTTTTATTGCCGGGAGTCCGGGAGCTGTTCCTATTGAGGCTATGCCGGAAGAATCAAGCGCTCTTGAAGCAACGGACACACGCGCTAAATCAGGGTCAATTCCGTATATCTGTGCATCCGGGTAAGCTTCAGCTATCCATACGGACGGCACGCCGTAACCACATCCAATATCTACTATATTTTTCGGAGATTTAAGGAATTCTGCAAGTTTCGGGAACATAGGATCAAGTTTAATCTTGAATCTAGCGAAAAAGCGCGGGTATGGCTCCATGTGTTTATATCTTAATAATACGCGTTTTAAATGCTCTTTCGACCCGGGGACAACCGGATCTGTTGAACGTTTTACCGGCATGTATAAACGGCTTAAGACAGGCGGCACGAGCAGAATTGCTCCTACAAAGGAATATCCTATGCCAAGGCCGAGGCAAAGCCCTGCGCTCCTAAGCAGGGAGTGATCCGAAAAAGCAAGAAGACCGAACCCTACGAAAGTAGTGGCAAAGGCAAGGAACATTGAGAGGTGTACGAGCCTGAGATGAGTGTTGTTTTCATCCATATATCGCTGATATGCCCTGACTATGTATATAGCATAGTCTGTACCCATGCCTATAACAGCAACTGTTACCATGATAGTCGGGATGCCTAGCGGTTCGTTCAATAATTTAAGGGTTCCGAAAGTGCATATAAGTCCGAAAATTGTGGGCGCCATAGTGAGAAGGGCCAGATGCCAGTCAGCCAGATAAATAAAAGCAACCAGGATGCTGATGAGTCCCACTATAACAGCCATTTTAATAAAGCCGGACATAAGCATGCTGCCAAGTCTTTCGCTGAAGAGCATGGGATCAAAAATTTTTACATCATCGCCTGTATATCTCTCATAGAAAGACTCGCCGTTATATTTTTCAGATGTTGTTATTGAAGAAAATTGTATCCAGTTGAAATTTTCGGGTTTTGAAATACCAAAGAGGCTGTAATATTCAGCAGGCATTTTTACATAAACCGCGTCTTCTTTTGATATCATTTGAAACAGGCTGCTGAATGCCTCCCTTGAAAAGCCCGTTTCATCTGCAGAGGAGTACAGATTTTTTTTCAGTTCAGCAGTCCTGCTTTTATTCCAGAATTTTTTCCATGCATTGAAATTGCTTTCAAGTCTTTCCCTGCCCGGAAATATCATTGAAGGCACAAAGGCGGATTCTATTACGCCGTCCGCCATATCCCTGTTAAGAAGAACAGTAAGCCTGTCGCCTTTATCCTGCAGATCATCAGGGCTTCGGCCTTCAGTCATAAGATAGACCCTGTTAAAAATATCGCCCCATATATCTTTCACAAGTTTTTCAGATGCAAGCGTATCATCGCTGACGCTGTTCATCGAGGAAAGGTCTATGTGAAAGACAGGCTTTGCGAAAAACAGCATTATAATACAGAATATTACTGCTGCAGGTATTTTGTATTTTCCTTTTGATGATACGAGCCGTTTAACAAACGGCTGAAGAGGGAGAATACCTTTCCGCTTGGCCGGCGGCAGGACCGGGAACAGGAGAGGGAAAAATCCATGAACACACAGATAGGTAAAGAGTACTCCGAGAGCGGCGAACTCGCCGATCTGTGCGAGCGCAGGGAAGCCGCTTATAAAGAGAAAGAAGAATGAGCATGCTGTAGTGAGCATTGCGAGCAGACCGAGAGACCAGCTTTCTTTTGTAGCCTTGAGTCCGTATGTTTCGTATGGTCTGTCAAGGAAAAGGAGATAAGTAATGCCGTAATCCACAGTGAATGCAATTATTGCGCCGCCAAAACCGATAGCCAGGATTGAAATAGAGTTATGAATAAAGGAGTATACTATGAATGCAATTGCCGTGCCTATGATAGAAGGAACGAGGGCGAGCAGGCCTATGAGCGGCCGCGGGAACCCGATAAAGAGAAGTATGGCAATTACGATTGTGGATATTGTAACAGCCTGCTCTGTATCCGACTTTGTAGTCTTCTCATTATCCATTACTGCCCTGTATGCACCTACCGGATTCATTATGTACGGATCTTTTTTTGAAACAGAGTTTTTGTTCAGTTCAGCCGGAAAACGGTTGATGAGGTCATCTACTGCTTTTGCAGACTTCAAATCAATACCTGAACTTTTAAGTTCGGCTATTACCAGCAGATGCTTTTCATCTGATGAAAGCAGCTTGCCTTTGTATATGCCCGCGTTCTTTGAAGGAACAAGGTCAGCTATCCTTGAAAGTACCAGGCTTTTCAGATCAAGCGGGTCATGCTCGATAAATTTTGACTGGCCTATGCCGTCAATGCTTTGAAGCATTTCAAGGTTTTTTGTAAGTCTTTCGTTGATTTTGGTTTTTACCAGCAGGGGTTTTACTTTTTTTTCAAGTTCTTCCGCATCGAACAAATAAGGCAGATTTGTTACAATATGATCAAGAAGGCCGGGAAATATTTTCTGCATTTCATCTATGCCTACGCTTCTGAAATAACCGCTCTTCATAAGCATTGCTTCTATGAGGTTCGCGCCTTCAACAAGCCTGTCCCTGTCCGGCTTTTCAAGGCTGAGATCAATCACAACTTTGTCCTGATGCGGCAGATGCTGTATAACATAGCGTGAGTCCGTGAGCACCTGGTCGGTCTGCGGGAGCGACGCTACAATGTCCGTATCAATATGGAATGTCTTTTGTCTATAGAAGAAAAGGACTGCGACCAGTATTACAGATAGTATAACCAGCGGCCATCTAAGTCCGATTTTTTTTATGTTCATGTATATCCAGTTAAATAAATTTTAGGAAAAATGTATATGATTTTATTTATTGTCCTAAGAATAATAAATCTTCCATATAGTAAAGCGGAATTTGTTTGCCTGATGCGGATTTTTTTTAATGCAAAATATTATTTTGCTTTTTTAGTATGCGAAAATGATTCTAAAAGTGACAAACTCACCACTGAGAAATAGAAAGTTGCCCCTATTACAGGCAGCTTCGGCATGCTGAGAGGCGCAGTCGGGTCTCAGAGAAATAACTTTCCTTCCCCGACAGGCATTGTTATCTCTTTTATAGTCAATAGCACCTTTCGGACAGGGAAATTCCTCCGGTTGAGAGGCATTTTCATCAGTCAGACAGGGGACAATGCCTGTCAAATACGGAGTATTGTCAGTTTACCAGCTCCCGGAAGCGCCTCCGCCTCCGGATGACCCGCCTCCGCCTGAGAAACCGCCGCTGGAAGAGCTGCCCCCGGATGACCATGATCCACCGGATCCGCCTGAATTGACCACAAATCCTCCTATCGATGCTTTTCCTTTTGTGCGAAGATCTTTGTTTACTTTCTTATACCAGTTTAAATTTTTTAGGATCAGTTTTAAAACAGGGAAAGCTATAAGATATGTTATAAGACAAGTAAGGGCTCCCCTGGCTCCTACTACTATAACAGGAAACATAGCCCAGAATGGTATAAGAAATAAATACAGAAACCAGCCTACGCCCGGAGTTACAATGCCTATTATAGTAAAAAGTCCGATAATTCCGAAAATAAAGGCTCCAAAGAGAATGCGTTCAGTAATTGACAAGTCTGACTCAAGACCGTCCAAAAAGCCCGATTTTTCTGAGCTTTTATCTCTATCGCCTGCTCCTGCAGCCTCCTGTATTGTAACTCCCTCAAGTACATCTATAACAGCTCTCGCTCCTTCTATGATACCATTATTATAGTCTCCGTCTTTGAATCTGGGCGTCATTATATTCTGGATGATGCGGCCTGCCATTAAATCCGTCATTGTGCCTTCAAGGCCGTAGCCTACCTCTATGCGCATACGCCTTTCATTCGGTACAACGATAATCAGAATGCCATTGTCTTTGCCTTTTTGTCCCAGTTTCCATACTTCGAAAACCTTGACAGCATAATCTTCAATGCTCTGGCCGTTAAGCGTAGGAATTGTAAGTACAGCTATCTGGTTGGTGGTGCGGGTCTCATGTGCTTTCAGGCTTTCAGACAGCGTTTTACGTGTTTCTGCTGAAAGGATCTGAGCGTTATCTGTCACTCGGCCTGTAAGATAAGGGACGTCCGCTCCGGTCGCGGAGGAGGCTGAAAGCGGCAGCATGGAGAAGAATATTGCGAATATTGCATAGAATATTTTCTTCATACACCTTTCTCCTCAATGATTTTATTTGAAAGTTCGTCTTTTGCAGAGATGTCCGGGGCTGACGATTCTAAAATTCCTGTAATTTTTTCCAATCCGGTTTTCAGAGCCTGCCTGAGTTTTTTTCGTTTAAGCAGCCTGGTCATGTGTCTGATGATATCATTCATGTCAGCAATGCTTAGCCGGTTTCTGGGACCTTTATCCGGGACAATAATAACTTCATGCTCAAAAAGGCTCACAAGAAGAAGGATGCCCGTTCGTCCGCTTGTTGCAAAAAGCTCTCTGTCAAGAAAAAGGGATTCTGCATACTGGCGCGTTTCAGTTTCCGCACGGTTGTTCGATAAAAAGAGTTTTGCGAATCCCGGAATAAAGACTGCCAGAAGCGAGAACACGGCTCCTGCTCCCAGTATAGATGCACTCGATACAAGAAGCATCGCGTTTGTATTCCAGGGGAGTGTCAGTAAATTCAGTATGAATACTATCAGCCCGGCGATGGACGCACCAAGAGCAAAGGCTTTCCACGGAAGCTCTGCATAGCTGTCGCTTTTTTGAACTACAGCGAGCACTATCTGGGATTTTGTACGCTTTTCAGCATCCGCTATCTGCTGATCCAGCATAGTCCGGTCATTGTCCGAGAGAATCTGTCCCATATTATTCTCCTGATATAATTTATTTATCTGTAATTAGTCATTAATAACACATCCTGATAACATAGATAAATATAATAATCAATTATTATTTATCTTGTATTGGAATGCTGAGTTATACCAGCTGCTGTACAGGCTGAAAAATCCTCAGGCAGACAGTGTTTCCATGGATGAGTTTTTCAGGTTTGTTGTCGATGATATTAAACGCGCTGTCGGCGTTTCTCTGTCTGCAGTGAAAAAATAATATGGCAGGGCCGGTTTACGGCTGCCTTTCTTATGGAATTTTTCTTGACAGGGTGTGTCAAAAGTGTTACACTTGTGATAAAAGGAGATTTATAAATATGCCTGCAAAAAATCCAAGAATAAATGTCGTACTGGATGGCCCTTTATATGCGGCGATTGAACGTCTGGCAAAAAGAGATAAAATATCATTATCGTTAAAAGTCCGCGATCTTGTAAAAGAGGCGTTGGAAATAGAGGAAGACATTGCCCTGTCTGTATTTGCGGAAGAAAGGGAAAAAACATTAATAAAAAAAGCCTCGTTGAAACATGAAGAGGTCTGGTAAATTTTGGAGTTTGAAATCAGATATCATCCGCATGTAAAAAAAATTAATCTGCCAGTTGTTGACGCAAAAACAAAAAAACGCATTAAAACAGCCATAGAAATGCGGCTTGCTGCGGCTCCGCAGCGATATGGAGAACCTTTGAGAAAAACCCTTAAAGGATATTGGAAGTTAAGGGTTGGCGATTATAGAGTCGTCTTTCAAATTACAGATCATGTTATCTATGTGCTCGGTATTATTCACAGAAAAAAAGTCTATGAAAAGATTGGAAAGCGCGCATTATAAGCTGATCTATCTTGATTCTCCGGCAACAAATGTAAAAGCTAATGCAAAGAGATCCTGAGGCACTGGTGTTAACATTGTAGTTCCCGAATACATACTTAAGAGTTACGAAGGATATCAATTGAGGATTGATTTTGATTTACTGAAAGCGAAGTAAAAATATTTGAGAAAGATAAAAATAAGGTTGCCGCTTCCGGAAACCTTGTGCTTGAGTTATAGTGTTTTAACTGGCCTTTTTTAATTAATGTTTTTCCTCTTCACCATTTGCCCTATACCGCATCATTTAACTGTGGTTGTCATAAAAATCATCATGAAGAGAATGTCGATAAATTGAAAAAATTTACACAGATGAAATGCCCGGATTGAATTTATATTTTTCATGTCAGCTTTTATTGTGTAATGTTGATCTGTGAAAATATAAAACCGGAGGAATTAAATGCGATCTCATTACCTGCAGCATGTACCATTCGAGGGACTCGGCAGCATGGAAGCCTGGCTGAAATCGGCAGGTTATTCAGTGACATGTACAAGGTTATACGCAAATGACAGTCTGCCGGAATCCGGCAGTATTGATTTTCTTATAATTATGGGCGGTCCCATGAGCGTTAATGATGAGAACGAATATCCATGGCTTGTCCGGGAGAAAATATTTATCCGTGAATTCATAGAGTCCGGAAAATCGGTGCTCGGCGTTTGCCTCGGTGCCCAGCTCATAGCAAGCGCAATGGGCTGCAGGGTATACCGTAACAGTGAAAAAGAAATCGGCTGGTTCCCGGTGCGCGGACTGCCTCAGCCCGGGGATCAGATTTTCAATTTCCCGGAATCTGCTGTCGTATTCCACTGGCACGGGGAAACTTTTGACCTGCCCTCCGGAGCCGTACTTCTTGCATCAAGCGAAGCATGTGTTAATCAGGCGTTTCAACTTTGCAAATCAGTCATAGGTCTCCAGTTCCATCTTGAGACCACACCGCAGTCCGCATTGAAAATGATTGAGAACTGCGGGGATGAGCTCCAGCCTTCAAGTTATATCCAGCTGGAAGCGGCAATATTAACAGTTCCCCCGCGTTATTTCGAAGCAATAAATAATCTTATGGGCGAAGTTCTTTCTTTTCTGACACCAGATATCCGGTTCAACGCTTAAGGTCTTCCTTGCCCTGGTCAATCATACCGACTGCTGGAACATTATCAGGTATCCGGATAAGATAACTCATTCCGGCCTGATGAAGACGACCGGTATAAAGAAGAAGGATACCATCACAAAAGCTTACAGGGAGCTCCGCGATCTCGGAGTCATTGGCGGTTTTGTCCCGGGTCATGGCAGTGAAAACACAAAGTTCTACTTTACCTTTGATATAGGCCATTACAGAACTGAGGAATGCTGTCTCGAGCTGGAAGAGATATCGTCTTATTACGAGATGCTTCTCACTGGCAGACAGTCCGGCCTTCCTGCAGAATACCAGTCTTCAATACCTGAAGATAATCCATCCGGAATTAATCCTGCACCTGATGAAAACGAATATGATTCACCCGGTCAGCAGGCTGAAACTGTTCCGCATTCCGGGCCTTTACAATATATTGCCACAGTAGCCAATTCATGGGGCAGGGAGACAAAGCTTTTCACAGGTAAGGATCCCGATATCCTTTTATATGAAGATGGTTCCGTTTTCTGCACAGGTTCCGAGTTTATAAAAGAGTATCAGCAGTATGTTGTTCCCGGTTCAGTCAATTTATATTCTTCTCCGCCTGCTTCCGGTCAGGCTGCTGCCTCAGATTCCCTGTCAGATGCTGACGAAAATCCAATTAATTCAGAAGCAAAAGATGTTGAGATGTCCGCTTTTCCAAAAAAGGGGACACCCTGTCCCCTTAAAATGGTACAGGGGAGTCCCGAAAAAAAGGACGCCCTTAATACTATAAATAGCTATAAAATAACTAATCTAATAGTTAACGCGCGTAAAGATTTTAAATTTAAATATGAGTTTAATAAATTTTGCACTGAGGATACGTCGAAGTATCTGAAAAACACGTTTTTCTGGATCGCAAAAAACGCAGCTGACTTTGATCTCTCCCTGGGCGATGTTATTGACTCGCTTGCCGTAGCCAATGACAAAGGCAAACAGGGTTCAATGAGCTATCTCATAGGCATTATGCGCAACAAATCCAAAAACAAGATTAACGGCATCGGTGTTATTACAAAACCGCTTTTTTTGCAGGCTAAACAGTATTTTCAGGAACGCTTCAGCCATTGCTTTGAATATCTGAAATCGTGGGGCTTTAACTCTGAGTTAAACCAGCTGCAGTATACGCTTAAAGACTCGCAGAAGGACCGCGATTCCATGAAGGAATTCTTTAAATTCGTTGTGGATGATATTAACAAAGCTGTCGGTGTTTCTCTTTCTGCTGTTGAGGTTGTTTGAAGAGATAAATAATAAAATATTTGGAGTATGATATGACAACTCCTGAAATTCAGTCAAATAATAAAAGTTGGTTTAAAAACAATATTGTATTTATAGTTTTATTAATAATTATTTTTATATTTGTCTATGTCAAAATATCTGACTTTGAATCTATTATCTCTGAATCTATTGTCTTGCCAAAAACTACTTTAGATTTCCAAAATAAGTCTGGTGCAGCTAGAATTAAGTCTACATTTACTGATATTTTAATTTCATCCGGCGGTTCAAAGAAGAAAGGCAATGGTTATCAATTAATGTTAGAAATTATAAATCCTTCATCTATTAGTTTACGGAGTGTTACCTGTAAATTCCGTCATAGCTATTCTGATAAAACAGCAATATATCAAAATGTTAACATGGTAATAGGTCCTGGCAGATCAAAAAAAGTGACATGTTTCGTTTCAGATTTATCCGATACTGACTTAAGGTTTGTTGAAGTTTCTGTAGCTTTTGATCAAATTTCTTTTTATTAACTGTTAATAAATCCATCTACCCCTTTATCTTTCAATAAAACTTTTCATAATTTAAAAACAATAAAAAAAATCAGTTGCAAAAATTATGCCTTTCACATTAAACTGCAGGATTGTTTTCCAAACTGAATTTCCATCACTCTGGTTCAATAAGCATCAGTTAAAACCCGATATAATCGCCTACTGAAATACTGAATGCTGAATACACACGTTAAATACTAAACATATCTGAGGTCATCAGTGCAGGATCGACAACGGGAATCGTCTGTGGATTCACATATTGAAAATCCGGTTAATGTTGTTTCCTTTAAAGAAGCAATTGAACGCAAATACAATCCCCAGGCAGCTTTTTATGCTCTTCCAAAGGCATTTATCAATCGTCTGCTTATTCAGCTTTCCGGAAATACCTTAAAAGTATTTCTGGCCCTTGTCAATCATACAGACTGCTGGAATGTTATTAAGTATCCTGATAAAATAACCTATTCAGCATTGATGAAGACAACAGGGATAAAGAAGAAGGATACCATATCAAAGGCTTACAGAGATCTCTGCAGTCTCAATATTATAGGCGGTTATGTTCCCGGACATGGCAGTAATAGCACCGGGTTTTATTTTACTTTTGATATAGATCATTACAAAACAGAGGAATGCTGTCTCCAGCTGGAAGAGATATCACCCTATTATGAAATGCTTCTTTCCGGAAAATACACAAATCCGGATCCGGGAGCAGGGGAGGGGAGTCCCAAAAAAAGGGACACCCAGGATAAAATAGATATTTTAATAAACAACGCAGGCAAAGACTTAAAATTCAAACATGAGTTTAATGAATTCTGTACCAGAGACACGTCAAAATATCTTAAAGATACGCTTTTCTGGATCGCGAAAAACGCAGTTGAATTTGGTCTTTCTTTAGGCGAGGTTATAGACTCTCTGTCAGCTGCCAATGACAAAGACAGGCAGGGTTCAATGAGCTACCTCATAGGCATTATGCGCAACAAATCCCGGAACAAAGCCGGCGGGCTTAAAGTTATAACCAGGCCTCTTTTAGTTCAGGTTAAGCAGTATTTTCAGGAGCGTTTCAGTCATTGCCTTGATTATCTGGAATCCTATGACTTTAATATTGAGTTAAACCAGCTGCAGTACAAACTTAAAAATCCTCAGGCAGATAAAGATTCTATGGATGAGTTTTTCATGTTTGTCGTTGATGATATTAAACGGGCTGTCGGCGTTTCTCTGTCTGCTGTTGAGATTGCATAAAAATTATAAAAGGATATTTATGGTTAGATTTTTTTTAATTCTTTTCTTTGCTTTTTATCTGCCGCTCTTTGCTCTTGATAAATTAAAAGTGGATCGTATTGTCGATGGAGATACCATCGTAGTAGTTCAGAATGGAAATCGTGAAAAAGTACGTTTTATCGGCATTGATGCTCCTGAAAGCAGAGTAAATGATAAAACAATAAAAGATTCTAAGCGGACCGATGCTGACGTTAAAACGTTAATTATTCAAGGTAAGAAAGCAACTGCGTTTTTAAAATCTGTTTTGCGTAAAGGAGATTTTGTTACTGTTGAATATGATATTCAGAAGCGGGATAAATATGGCAGAATTTTAGCCTATGTCTTTCTGCCTGATGGCAGAATGTTAAATGATCTTATAATTCGTTCAGGCTATGCTTATCCTCTTACAATTCCTCCGAACATTAAGTATGCAGACAAGTTCCTGCAGTCGTACAAGTACGCGCGCGACAAAAAGCTCGGGCTGTGGTCCGGAAAATAGGTTTAAGTAATTATTGTTAATAATTACTTTATTAGATTCTTTATTAAAAAATCCTCATTTTCTTTTTTTTACACTTCACCATTTGCTTTGTACGGCGTTTTATTTTCTGCTATAGTATAATCGTCAGCCTTTAGTAAGTCTTTTAAGAACAAAAATAAATTCTTCTAAATAGGTTTTCTCCCTGTTCTACAGTATGTTATCGAAGAAAAGTATGAATCTTTAGTTTATTTTAGCTAAATAGCTTTTAAAAAAATATAAATGGGATTGAGAAAGTCAATAATTTCCTCCTAAATTTACTTGACTAACATTTTTTAGTAAGAGTAAGTGGAACAATTGATCCATTTCACTGATCAATATATTGGAATTTTTTACAGTTATTACTGTGTTAAGTGCTTAAGGCATATATCTATTTGGAGTGACCCCCTAAAACTGTAAAGTGAAATTACACTTATTAATACTTTTTTGAGTCAATCTGAACTCAATGGGCGTCATCCCACC
>JAFGSG010000119.1 GCA_016934735.1 Spirochaetota bacterium
ACTGAAGTTGACAACAGCCGCGTCAGAATAAATCTTATTGTGAAGACTAACGCTCAGTATCTTACTGTAAAGCTCCTTGACGGCCCTCATAAAGGCCACTCAGTTCAGGTCGTCAACATGCTGACCGGAAAAATGGAGCTGGACGAGTATTATGAAAAAGACAATACCATACTCGTGGAATATAATGTCCGCGATGGAAAGCCCTATAATGTAATCGCCCGGGGATATTACAGGCTGAGAATGCAGTTTGTTCTTATATGTCTTTTTACTTTGCTTCTTCTCGCTGTAGCCGGAACAACCGGATTAAAAGCAGCTCTATCTTTCGTATTCTCCGCTATGGTATTGTGGAAATTGTTCTTCCCGCTCCTGCTTCAGGGATTTTCTCCCATACCGGCAGGTCTGGGAATCGTAGCTCTTCTTACTGCCGTTATCTGCTTTTCTGTGGGCGGGCTTACTATACGCGGCCTTATTACATTCCTTGGTTCCATGCTGGGTGTACTGGTTACATGCGGACTTGCAGTATGGTTTAATCATTTGTTTCGGCTGCATGGAGCGGTGCGGCCATTTGCAGAGATGCTCCTTTATTCCGGCTTTTATGACCTTAACCTTACTGATATTTTCATTGCCAGTGTGTTCATTGCCTGCTCAGGTGCAGTAATGGATCTGTCCATGGATATTGCAGCCACAATGCATGAGCTGAAAATACAGAATCCCGGCATCGGATTTATAGAACATATGAAGTCGGGTCTTCGCGTCGGACGCGCTGTTACAGGGACTATGACCACAACCCTCCTACTGGCTTACTCCGGAAGCCATATTACTATGTTCATGATTTTTCTGGCCAAAGGTCTGCCGGCTGAAAACCTGCTCAACGCGCCATTCGTTGCGGCGGAAGTGCTGAACATACTCGTGGGCAGTTTCGGAGTTGTAACCGTAGCCCCGTTTACAGTACTTGTGGCAGGAATGTTGTACAGACATCGGTTTAATATTGTTCTCCCGAATGCATAAAATATCATGAAGTAAAATAATTATTAACAAAATAATTACAAATAATTTAAAGCCTTAAATTGATCAAGCAAATGTATAAAATTATCATCAGAAAAGCTACAAAAAATGATCTGCTGTCTGTAATAGAATTATACGCACAGTTAGCGGTTGACAAAGAAAAAACCCTTGATTTATCATCTGCCGGGCAAATCTTCGACAGAATACGGCAATACCCTGACTATAATGTATATGTCGCGTTAATGGGGAATGATATAATTGGGACATTCGCCCTTCTTATAATAGACAATTTGGCTCATTCAGGATCAAAATCAGGCCTTGTTGAAGATGTTGTCGTAAGCCCTGAATGGCAAAACAAGGGAGTGGGAAAGCAAATGATGGATTTTGCGATTCAAGAGTGCAGAAAAGCAAAATGTTATAAAGTAGCTTTATCCAGTAATTTAATACGCGAATCAGCTCATAAATTTTATGAAAGCCTTGGATTTCAAAAACACGGCTTTAGTTTTTTAATAGATATTTAAATTTAAAAAAAATGGTGACTAATTAAGACATAAACAATTGATATTTTCCAAAATAAATATCCTGCTTTTTAAACTTCCTTAAAACATTCATAAAATTTTTATAACAAGATTATAATTTCTTTATAATTCTTCTCTCTATATATACCTATATTAAATATAAGTGTATTTAAATTAATAAAAATACACAAAATTATACAATTAAACAGGAGAGCTTTTATGAAAAAGTCTTTACTAATCGCACTAGCGGCACTTTTTGTAACAACGAATGTGTTCGCACAGGATGCCCAGAAAGCAGCTGAGAATCAATTTAAATTCAATGGCGCAGCATATGCATACTGGGCAAATTATCAGCTTGCAGAAAAGGATAAAAGTGCTGGTTACAGCGCTTACCGCTTCAGGCCGTATTTCAGCTACAATACTGCTAATGTAGAAGCAGCACTCAAGTTCGAGATTGACCAGGTTTTCGGAAAGGGTACTACCGGATCAGTCGATGTAGGGAATGATGAAAAGGGCATCGTTGAAGTCAAAGCTGCATACCTTAAATTCATGCTTCCGTTCCTACAGGGTGCTTCCGTTAAAGGCGGCGCCGACGAATTTAAATCAGTCGGGGGATTTGTAATAGGGACAGAAATTGGCGGCGGATTTTTTAATTATAAAAACGATATGATGAACCTGAATATCGTTGCTGCCCAGGTGTATGAACCCACTATCGTGGATACAAAAGATGACACAACCAGTGAAGATGATGACTCAACATTTTACGCTGCAGATATTGCTTTTAAAGTAGGAGACATCAGCATACGGCCTGCTATTTATGTAATCACTTTCGAGAAAAACCATACTAATACACTTACAGATACAACAGCTTATATTCCATCGATCGGACTTTCTGCTAAATTCGGAGCTCTTAATCTGGATTTTGCGGGCGCATACGGCACTGCCTCCAAAGATGCAAATGATGTGAAATACAGCGGTTATGCTGTTGACCTTGCTCCGTCTTTTAAAGCAAGCGATGATTTAAAAGTAGGCGCATTCTTCACCATGTTGTCAGGTGACGATCCGGAAAGTGCTGATGAAGTTGAAAGCTTTAATACATTCCAACTCAAGGGTGATGGATTTGGAAGAATGTTCCTTCTTGAAGATAAAATGAACTTCAGCAATGCCGGTCCGCATGATTATATTGATATCAGAGATAACGACGCAGAGTACATGATGGTTGGCGCAATGATTGAATACAAAATGTCTCCGCTCAAATTCATGGCGCAGGCAGCATGGGCTCAGTTATCTGAAGAAGCTTCCAACGAAGAAAAAGATCTTGGTACTGAAATTGATGTAGCGATCTCTTACGAAATTGAAAAGAATGCGGCTATTCTTTTCGAAGGAGCCTATCTGGCTACAGGCAAAGCCTTTGAAGCAACCTTCACGGAAACACAGAATTCAACATATGTCGGTCTCGGTTTAAACTATAAATGGTAAAAATTTAATTACTAAATACCCCAAATTTTTTAAAACCGCCGTCTATACGGCGGTTTTTTTAATTAATTTATAATTACCTAATAAAATATTAATCCCGCAGGATTACTTTCTTAGTGAAAATCAACATAGGAGCAATTCATGGAATACAGAATTTCAATAATTAATGATTCCCTCTTAATAAAAGTATTAGGGCCGTTTAATAAAAGCGCCATCCATTCAGCAGGAATTTTTCTTAAACCTCTTTTGGAAAGTATTTCCAGTAAAATAACCCTGGATATTGATGATCTTGAAGATGAAAGGGACATGGTCTTTCACATAGGGCTTGTAAATGCTTTCCGGAAAGAGATAGACCAGGCAGGCGGAAAATTATTTGTAAAAACTGATAAGCCGTCTGTACGTAAATACCTCCGCAGTACGGGTTTAGACAGAATTTTCGATACAACCGGCGGACACTTATTAAACTGAGAGAATAAAAATAATGAATGCCAGGAAAATTTCAGAACTTCAGAATAATATTTTCATGATTGCAGGGCATGGCAGCAGCAGCCACAGCTATGTAGTAAAAGGCGACAGGCTGAACCTGCTGATCGACTCGGGGCTTGACGGCAATTTTTACAGTCTGCAGGAAGGGCTTTTAAATATAGGCTTAAAAGTAAGAGACATCAATATTGTCATCAATACCCACGAGCACTTCGATCACATTGGGGCAAACAGATATTTTCAGGAACATGCTATAATTGCAGCGCATCGCTTTGCCGCGACCAAGATTGCAATGAATGACAGATACGTTACTCTGTACAAGTCCGGAGATGCAAACGAACTTTCGCTCTATGTACATGTGTGGCTTGAGAGCAAAAGCAGGTTCGACCTTGGTAATTACACCCTCGATATTATACATACACCCGGACACACTTCAGGTTCAATATGCATCTATGAGCCGATAAAAAAATTCCTTTTTACCGGCGACACGCTTTTCGCAGGCGGTACTCTCTCATATATTGCAGAATCCGGAAGCGTTGGGGATTACATTAATTCTATCATGTCGCTTAACACGCGGCAGATTGTCGAGATATATCCTGGTCACGGAGAAATATCCGCAAATCCAGGAGAAGATATAAAAGCAGCGCTTGAAAACGCCAGACAATTTTTAAACAAAAATGAAGAAGTAACAATCACATATGAAAATGATTTAAACATTATCCATAAAAAAAATTAAGTGGGTTTTATGAAAATTTAAAGCAACAAAAAAAAACAAGGTTATTATGGAAAAAAAATACAATTATATCTTTGAAATGATTATATGGATATCTATGGTAATCTCGTTACTCATGCTTTCCTCATTACAAATATGAAGAAATTTAAAACTGAGCAAGGTCGCCTATCTTCTCGATAATAGTTGCTTCAAAAGGATAAAGCCTGACATGCAGATGAGCAAAATGCTCATAGACGGAACGATGCGTCGAAAACAATACCTTCCACTGCCCCCGGTGCCCGGCATTTAATGTCTGCTGTTTTTTTGTGAAATTAAGCAACACGCATAATATCTGCTTTTCATGCTCGCGTAAATAAGTAAAAATCCCTGTATTGCCTTTAGCAATCACCTTCCATGTTCCATGGCTAAGAGAGGCTTTTTCTTTTCTAAGCTTAATCAATCTTTTATAAAAATTTAATAATGAATATTTATCATCTGTCTGATTTTCAACATTGACTTTTTTATAATCCATGCTAACCGGCAGCCATATATTGCCTTGGGTAAAACCGGCATTGGTCTGTGAAGACCATTGCATAGGAGTGCGGCAGCAGTCCCGGCCAATGTAAAAAGGCCAGTATTTCTTTCCGGCGGGATCAGCTATTTTTGCCCTTGGTATTCTTGAATTTTTCATACCGATCTCTTCCCCGTAATACATGAAAGGGGTTCCCCGCAATGTAAGCAACAGCATGGCGGCCACTCTTGCACGCTTTTCTGCATCCGCGTTACTGAACTTGTTATAATTTCTCGGCTGGTCATGATTCGATAAAACATTGCAGGGCCATCCGCTTTCCGGGACATGCGAGTACCATTGCTTTATTGATCTGTAAAATTTATGCGCATTCCATGGTCTGTACATAAGCGAAAAATCGAAAGAAAGATGAAGTTCGTCCATGCCGTTTCCGAGAAAGCTTGCAGAAAGAGAAGGATCCCCGGGCGGATAGGTGAATACTTCGCCCACAAGCATGCGGTCATCATACTCATTTACAAGATTCCTTATTTCTTTCAAAAGATCATGGGTTTCCGGCCTGTTGCGGCTGTATTTTCCGGATAAATTGCTAAGCGGATTAAGCAAAAAAGGATTGCTGCGCAAACGGCTGTCTTTTACGAACCAGTTAACAACATCCAGCCTGAAGCCGTCTATCCCGCGGTCTAGCCAGTAACGGAGTACCTCAAACATCTCTTGTTTAAGCTGAGGGTTCCGCCAGTTAACATCCGGCTGTTCTTTAAGAAACGAATGCAGATAAAACTGCCCTGTAGCTTCGTGCCATTCCCATGCGCTTGTAAAATATGCAGAACGCCAGTTATTTGGAGGTCTGCCGTTTTTACCGTCATGCCATATATACCAGTCCCTTTTCGGATTATCCCTTGAACTGCACGCTTCAATGAACCATGGATGAAGATAGGAAGTATGGTTCAGGGCCAGATCCATTATTATTTTTATATTTCTTTTATGCGCTTCAGCTATGAAGCTGTCGAAATCGGCCTTAGTACCGAATATAGGATCAATGCCGCGGTAATCGGCTATGTCATACCCGAAATCGTGCATGGGCGATGAATTAACAGGTGAAAGCCAAACTGCGTCAATTCCAATATCAGAGAAATAATCCAGTTTTTGAATTATTCCCGGGATGTCCCCTATTCCATCACCGTCAGAGTCGTAGAAACTGCGTGGATATATCTGGTATATTACCCCGTGTTTCCACCAGATGAAGTCATTCATGCTGCTCTCAATAAGTCCTGCATAAACTGCGATATAATTCTATCCGGGTCGTACTCCTTTGCACGCTTTAAGGATTCGTTCCTGAATTTTTTACGCAGATTTTTATTCCCTAAAAATTCGATTATCTTTTCAGCCATGTCAGACCTGTTTTTTGCAAGATACCCGTTAAGTCCGCTTATAATAATATCTTTTGGGCCTTTTGTGTTGTATGCAATAACAGGAAGTCCGCATGAAAGCGCTTCGAGTACAACGCAGCCGAACGTATCGAACCGCGAGGGAAGAATCAGGAGATCGGCTGCTGAATATATTTCGGGAAGCTTTTCGTGGTCCACCCAGCCAAGGTAAATCGCGTCCGGCATTGCATCCTTCAGATCATTTTCCCTCGGCCCTTTTCCTGCAAAAGCGATCTTTGCATCAGGATACATCCTGCGAACTTTTTCCATAATAAGAGGTATCTCCATAACCCCCTTCTCATCGGAAATCCTGCCGGCAAAAAGTATTACGGTCTCATTTCCGTTAATGCCGAATATTCTCTGTTTATCAGTTGTCATGGGAGAGAATCCGTCATCCGCCCAGTGAGCAGTAAGAAAAACCTTAGCAGGATCAAATCCCATATCCCTGCCCGTAAGCCAGTTCTGCTGATCCCTATTAAGTACGAACAGCCCGTCAAACTGTCTGTAAAAAGCCCTCAGCATGCGGCGCAGCCGGCTCTTATTCTCATCGTTAAGACGAAGAACTTTATCGCTGAACATCATCCAGTCCGTGTGTACATAAAAATATGCCGGCACTGAATAAGCATACTTGAGATATACAGCAGCCATACCCATCGGGCCTTCGGTTGAGCAGATTATCCTATTGTACTCGCCTTCCTTGAACAGCTTGTGAATTTCCAGAAGATTCGGGATGCGCACAGGCTGCTGCTTATAGAACGGCAGAGTGAATTCTGAAACCGGTTTTACCGAAATAAAATGATCGCCGGACTCAAGACTGCTGCTAGCGGCGAGAATATCAATGGGAAGATTTCTCCTTCTTATTTCAGCAAGCATTGATTTTAATACCATTGCAACTCCGTTCGAATCTTCAAAAGTATCCGTAATCCACAGAGTGCGTTCAGGATGCCTTAGCGTTCCGTATGCATCGGCAAATTCGTCAAGGAGCTGTCTGGATTTATACATTACCCTCGCACTTGTATAGAAAGATGCAAGAATAACAGCAGAAGCAAGAAAAGGAAACGAAAGCCCGTCCAAAAATTTTGAAATATTAATTGATCTGAGTCTGTTAGCTTTCGGTATCCGGTCTTCATCAAAAAGCGCACGGAAATGCGATGGCAGTTCTATACCGGAAATAATTTCCTCTATCTTAAGTGAAGACAAATCATGTTCATGATTAAGCTTCTCGACTTTCTTTTCAGCCCGCGATACAAGAAGTCTGTTAAGTATTTCAAATATTTTATAAATTGACAAATCAAATGCAGCTATGGATTTTTCCGGATCATTGCGCCTTATTGCCGCCATGTTTGAGGCCAGTTTAAATACTTCCCTGTAATCCTTTGACACAATAAACCGTTTAACCCTGCCCGGAACATTGCCGGCAAAGCAATCCTTAAATACTTTTAAAAAATTAAATGTTGTTTTATGGCGCTTCAGTTCCATGAATCCGTTTGCGGCTGCGAATGCTATAAACTTATCTTTTGATTCGCCTTTATGAAGTAGCATCCGTAAAAGACCCGGATCCTTCATATTCATGCCTATCTGGCAAAAATAGTCGAGAAATGTGACTGCCATTTTTTCCGTGTCATTATGCGATCCAAAGGGAGCGATCCTGCCTGCTTTAATTGCTCTAAGTGCAAGTTCGGATTTCTTCTTATCTGTAATCTCCTTTAAACCGGGGACGTAAAGCTTTGAACCTGTAAGCCCTGTGAATATGCCCATATGACTGTCCGAACCGCCGGCCATTGCCTTAAGATACGGATCCCTCACATATTTATCCGCAGGGATCCTGAATGCTTTCGACAGACTTCCGATCTTTTCCCTGGTAAGCGATTCGATCCAGACTTTAACAAGCATGTTTTGCCACGAATCTCTCTGGCCGTTTATAACTTCAAAGCGCTCAAAAAGCAGGGACATTTTATCAAAAAATTCCATGGGCGGCAGTCCGGTTGACTTGTAATGATAAAGCGGGTGCGCCCATATAGTCGGTATATCGTTTTCTTTAGTATATTCCTGGAATTTGTATATATCTGTTCTTAATTTATTGAGCTTTTTTTCCTGTTCCGGAGTAAATCCATACGCAAGCACATGTATGCCGATTTTGTAGTCCGGCACCATACAGCTCCATTCAGCTCCGACAAGGATATCCTCTCCTTTCTCGATCAGCTCATAGCAAGACCGTGTATTGTTGTGATTGGTAACAGTAAAAGCATCGCAGCCGCGGGATCTCAGAACACGGATCAGCTCTTCGCTTTGCAGCCATGTTTCAGGTACATTCAGTATACGCGCAAGCAGCTCATCCGGCACATTGCTGTTATGGTCGTGACAATGGAGGTCGATCGTGATCGTCTCATCTCCAGGAAAACGCCCGATCTGTTCTTTTAAAAAAGAATTTAATTTTAGCTCCACTTCTTCTTTAAAAGTAATAAATTTGCTCATGTATTTCCTCATATTTATTTTTGTCATTAATATTCAAAAATTAATTTTAATTTCCGTAAATAATGTGATAATATCATGTTTATAAAAAATTAAGTTACTATGAATTAATTGTTAAAAATACTTTACCAATCATGAGAAACCAGTAAAAATCCACAGAATAGAAGTGATTATTAAATAAATTAACAAAATCTTTATAATTTTCTTATATTTACTTTACCTTAAGACTGGTACTTATCCGTGAATGATTATTATAATTACCTGGCGGATAAAAAAACAATGAATGATAAAGTGATTATAAATGACCTGACTTTTTATTACGGTAATAATTCAGCGGTAAAAAACGTCAATATTAGAGTGCAGGAAAATTCCGTACTTGCCCTTATAGGCCCATCCGGCTGCGGTAAATCGACACTAATACGGTGCATAAACAGAATGAATGATATAATACCCGCAACAAGAACCGAAGGGGACATACTTATTGACGGTGGTTCTATTTATGCAGACAAGTATAATGTATCCGATCTCCGCAGAAGAGTGGGAATGGTCTTTCAGAAGTCCAACCCTTTCCCAAAATCAGTGTTTGAAAACATAGCATACGGACTTAAGATAAACGGGATAAAAAATAAATACGATATTGAAACACGAGTTGAGAAGTCTCTCAAAGGCGCCGCGCTCTGGGACGAAGTGAAAGACAGACTGGATGACTCTGCACTCGGGCTGTCGGGCGGTCAGCAGCAAAGATTGTGCATTGCGCGCACAATAGCCATAGAGCCGGAGATAATACTTATGGACGAACCCGCCTCTGCTCTTGACCCGATTTCTACACAGAAGATTGAAGAGCTTATTCAGGACTTGAAAGCAAAGTATACAATTATAATCGTGACCCATAATATGCAGCAGGCTGCACGAATAAGCGACTTTACGGCATTTATGTACATGGGAAATCTTATAGAAATAAATAATACGGAAGCAATTTTTACAAAGCCCGGACTTGAAATGACTGAAAACTATGTAACAGGCAAGTTCGGATAGAAAAAATTTACCTCATCTCCCCTGCCATCTTTTCCCGTCAGGAAAAGATCTCCCCCTCTGCCACTGGAGAGGGGGCAGGAAGGTGAGCTCCGCAGAGGAAAAACATGAAAACACATCTTGAACAGGATCTTGAGAACACCAGAGCTAAAATATTTGAAATGGCGGATATCGCGATAGAAACCGTTATTAGAGCAGTCGACTCGCTTAAAAATTGCGATGTCAGGCTTGCAGAGAAAGTAATCGACAGCGACTCTGTCCTGGACGATCTTGAAAATTCAATTGATGAAATGTGCATAAGGATACTGGTTACGAAGCAGCCGGCTGCAATACATCTGAGACTTGTGCTTGCCATGCTGAAAATAAATACAGATCTCGAAAGAATAGGCGACCTTGCCACAAGTATAGCTAAGGAAGCTAAAAGATTTGAAGGGAGATCTCTTTTTAAAAATCCGGTAGATATTGCAAGAATGACATCCGTCGCAGTTGAAATGATAAGAAATTCCTTTGCTGCAATTAGCGAAAAAAACGTTGCTTTAGCAAAGGAAGTAATAGAAAAAGATAATGAAATTGACGCATTGAATGTTCAAATTTACAGAGAACTCCTGTCTTACATGGCGGAAAATCCGAAGGTAATTTCTGATGCTTTAAGTCTGACCAGAGTCTCAAAGTCCATTGAAAGAATAGGAGATCATGCCACAAACATTGCTGAAAGGGCGATCTATTATATTGAAGGGATTGATGTGAGGCACGGCGAGTGAAAAAAATTTACATAATCGACGATGAAGAGGACCTGCGCGAAATATTGCGTGTCAATCTTTCGAAAGAAGGATATGATGTACTGGCTTTTCCATCTGCAGAAAGAGCTCTTGACTCAATTGATAAGAAGACGCCGGATCTCATCATACTTGATATTATGATGCAGGGAATGAACGGATATGACTTCTGCAAAAAAATACGCACATCAGATAAGCATAAATCCATACCAATCATTTTTCTTTCTGCCAAATCCGAGGAGTTCGACAAAGTGCTCGGCCTTGAACTCGGAGGCGATGATTATATTACAAAGCCTTTCGGAATAAAAGAGCTTATATCAAGAGTGAAAGCGATATTCAGACGCGCTGAGACCAATGTGCAAAGCGATACGGATGTTTTAAAACACGGAGGCATTGAACTCTTCCCGGATAAGTACGCGCTTAAAGTTGACGGCAAAAATATTAAAGTCACCAAGACCGAGTTCAATCTTCTTTACTTATTTTTAAAACATCCGGGCAAAGTATTTACAAGAGATAATATTATTAACAGCATTAAAGGCGAGGATATATACGTAATAGACAGAACAATAGACGTGCACATTATGAATCTAAGAAAAAAACTGGGAAAATATAAGGATATTATCTCTACATTTTCAGGTGTGGGTTACGGGCTTAAAGGATAATGAAACACTTAAACAGAAAAATCATTTACGATATCATTCTAAGCAAATTCTTTTTTATTGTCGGATTATCCTGCCTTATAATTTTATTTATTATAATGCTCTTTCTTTTTATTGAAGGCATCCCGGTGCTTAATCACGTGAGCCTCACAGACTTTATTTTCGGCACAAGCTGGTATCCGACAAGTGACCATGCACGCTTCGGTATTCTCCCTCTGATATCTGCATCAGCCGCGGTTACTCTGCTTGCATCGCTTCTGGCGGTTCCCTTCAGCCTTGCCATTGCAATCTATCTTTCGGAACTTGCAGGCAATCTTATAAGAGAGATCATAAAACCAGTAATAGAGATAATAGCTTCAATCCCATCTGTAATTATAGGATTTTTCGGAATGGTTGTCGTTGCTCCGTTCCTGCAGAATAATTTCGACCTGGATACCGGGCTCAATCTTTTCAATGCAGCTTTAATGCTTGCGTTCATGGCTGTGCCCACAATCGCCAGCATATGCGAGGATGCAATATCCTCTGTGCCTGCTTCATTAAAGGAAGCATCGTACGCGCTTGGCGCAAACAGATGGCAGACTATCTATCATATAACTGTACCCGCGGCACTTTCCGGAATATGGACTGCTATAATACTCGGTATCTCGCGCGTGATCGGGGAAACTATGGTTGTGCTTATGGTAGCAGGCGGAGCGGCCATAATTCCGCTTTCTATCTTTGACCCGGTCAGGCCTCTGACATCCAACATAGCCGCGGAAATGGCTGAAGCAGCAGTAGGAGGGCCGCATTACCGCGCTTTGTTTGCAATCGGAATAATTCTTTTCATAATAACATTTATCTTTAATATTATTGCAGACTACTTGTCGGGAAAATACAAATTCAAGGAAGGCTAAGGCATCAAAGATGTGCTTTGATAAACTGGTGTGAGGCAGCCATCGGGGTCGGGAGATGAGATTACATTTATGAAAACAAAACCGGACATTACTCAAAATATTATTTTTATTATTCTGCGAATATTATCTTATACAGTTATAATATTTCTGTTCTTTATGCTCGGATATATTGTAAAGACAGGATTCAGCGCTCTGTCATGGGAATTCCTCACAACATTCCCGAAAGACTCAATGACAAAAGGCGGAATTTTCCCTGCAATAATCGGCACTTTGTATCTAATAATAGGATCATCCATTGTTTCTATACCAGTCGGCATAATAACGGCAATTTATCTGACTGAATACGCAAGCAATGAAAAAATTGTAAGGCTCATCAGGCTCGGGGTGAGCAATCTTGCGGGAATACCGTCCGTTGTTTTCGGCCTGTTCGGATTAAGTCTTTTCGTTATTTTTTTAAAATTCGGCACCTCAATACTTGCAGGTTCCCTTACGCTCGGAGTGTTAAATCTTCCTGTAATAATCCGTTCAACAGAGGAAGCTCTCATGACAGTGCCTAAAACATTCAGGGAAGCTTCGCTGTCTCTTGGTGCAACCCGCTGGCAGACTATATACAGAATTGTTTTGCCGGGAGCATTGCCCGGAATACTCACGGGAGTAATGCTTTCGCTTGGAAGAGCAGCAGGCGAAACAGCACCCATCATGTTCACTGCAGCAGCTTTCTTTACGCCCGATCTTCCTACATCCATTTTCCATGAAGTAATGGCGCTTCCATACCATATTTACGTAATGGCAACAGCAGGAACAAAAATACTTGAAACAAGGCCTCTTCAATACGGGACTGCCATTATACTTATTACTCTTGTGCTTATTCTGAACATGACAGGCTTAATATTAAGATACAGATTCAGAAAAAAATTAAAAGGAATATAGGCCGGACATTTATCCAATGAAAAAAATCCGCAATAAAATCATTCTTTCCATTATATCGCTTATTATCCTGCTGATACTGGTCATGGCGGCATTTATCAATAATCTGATAAAAAATACACATCTCGATATTATCAAAAGAGAAATGACCGAAAAATCCGACTTTATCGATATCATCTTAAAAGATAATCCGGATATTTATACAGGAAAGATCAGCAGCAGATTTACAGAGAAGATTAAAAAAATTTCAAATACTACAAGCCTGAGGGTCACAATAGTCGATTTCACTGGAAATGTAATTGCGGATTCGGACTTTGATCCGGCTTCAATGGATAACCACAGATACAGAATCGAAGTTAAAGATGCTATCGAGAAGAAATCCGGCGAGAGCATTAGGTACAGCAATACGCTTAACACGGATATGCTGTATCTGGCTAAAAAGATGGACAAATATGTAATACGGCTTGCAAAGCCTCTGCAGGAGATCGATGAAACACTTTCAAAATTCAGCAAGACAATATTCGGCGCTGGCTTTATACTCATCGTGATTGCTTTAATTTTCCTTATTATAATCTCAAATAAAATTACGAATCCTATAAGTAAAACCAGGGATTTCGCTATCGCTTTCTCCGAAGGAGACTACTCTAAAAGAATAACAGATTACAGCAAAGATGAGATAGGCATACTCCAAAAAATACTTAATAAAATGGCTGACAGCATAGTTAGCGAAATGAACCAGCTTATGACTGAGCAGAATAAGCTTAAGATCACCTTTGAAAGCATAAGCGACGGTATAGCTGTAATTGATAAAGATAAACATATTGTAATGGCAAATAAAGCATTTGCGTCTCTGCTGGGTATTGATCCCGGGTCAGCTGCAAATAAAATTTATTACGAAGTAATCAGGGGGAGCTACCTTAATAAGAATATTGAACAATCGCTTAAAACCGGGAAACCCACAGAATTTCAGGAGAAACTATTTTCCGAAAAATACTGCGAAATCTTTATTGTGCCCATAAAAGATAAAAGCGGCATAGAAGGGATTCTGCTTGTGGTCCATGATATTACAGAGAAGAAAAAAATTGATCAGCTGAAGACCGATCTTGTCGGGAACCTCTCCCATGAACTTAAAACGCCTATCGCTATTCTAAAAGGATATCTTGAAACAATTCAGCTTAATCCGGACGATACCGAACTTAATGCTGAATATATTGCAAAGGCTTTGATAAACCTTGAAAGACAAAATTCAATAATAAACGATATGCTTAAGCTTAACATGCTTGAAACCATGAAAGAAGCGTCTTTTGAAAAAATAAATATAAAGGATATTATTTTAAACTGTATAGAAATCCTAAATGCCAAAGCGAAAACGAAGGAAGTAGAAATTAAATCTGATATCGATCTGTTGAATAAACCGGTTGAAGGAAATAAATTTCTTGCTGAAGAAATATTCTTTAATATTATATTAAATGGAATCAATTACAATAATCCAAAAGGTAAAATAAACATTGAAGCAAAAGAGAGTAATGGGAAAATTACTGTTTCGATAGCAGACACCGGCATCGGAATTCCAAAAGATTCAATAAACAGAATATTCGAAAGATTTTACAGGGTGGACAAAAGCCGCTCGCGTGCAACAGGAGGCACAGGGCTCGGACTTTCCATTGTAAAGCATGCAGCGGAAATACTCGGCTGGGAAATTAACGTAGAATCCGATGCGAAAGGAACGGCTTTTTATATTGAAATATAAAAAATAGACTTGTTTCTTTTCTCATAATATCGTATATATAATACTTGAGAATTTCCTATTTTAATCGGATTTTATAAGATTTATTCCT
>JAFGSG010000120.1 GCA_016934735.1 Spirochaetota bacterium
TTCGGAGAGGGAGGGATTCGAACCCTCGGTAGCTTGCGCTACACACGGTTTCCAACCGTGCTCCTTCGGCCTCTCAGACACCTCTCCGGAAATAAAACAAATTCTATTGATTGCAACAGCCGCGATTTGTCAACAAACTAATTAAAGTCGGAGAGAGAGGGATTCGAACCCTCGGTGGAGTTGCCCCCACAACGATTTTCGAGACCGTCCCATTCAACCGCTCTGGCATCTCTCCAGTAAAATTAACAAATCTGCTTAATAAAACAGTTCACTAATGCTGTGATGTAAAGTCTTTTTTAAGATATTTTTCTCCAAATGTTCCTAAATATCTTATATCTATAATAACAAGAATTATTGCCGCGATAAACAGCACAATTGCGATTACCGGAACAAAAAAATACGCCCTGCCGGTAAGACATATCAGAAAAAACAAAATTGAAAAGAACTCTTTTTTAGTAAAATATTTAAGCTTATGGGTAATGAATACAAACGGATCATTATAAGGAAGTTTTTGTAAAAATTCCCTGTCATAAGCGACAAGAGAACCAGACTTGCTGTATCGCCTTAAATATATCAGCATTGCGCCTATTATGAATATTATACCTGTAAATACAGCCAGAACCACAATTAAAGACAAAATTCCGGGCGTATTTATAAAATACAGATATGACAAAACCGATAAAAATAAAACAAGAGTCAAATTATCGCTTAATGTATCCAGCCAGCCACCGATTTTTGACACCTTAAACGTAAATTTTGCCACCTCGCCGTCTACTCCGTCCATTATTGAAGCAGTCTGAAACAGAAATCCTCCCAATACCGTATACCAGTACGAATCAAACAACAGAAAGACACTGCTCATAATCCCGATTATCATGTTAATGACAGTTAAATAATTCGGATGGATCCTTGTCTTCACAAGCTGGAGACTAATAGGTATGGAAAGCCTTTTATTAATCTTTTGAGCAATAAATCCGCCTGTGTTTTCAATGATATAATCTCTGGCCAGTTTAACTGCTTTATTATACGCATCATCTTTCAGCAGTAAGAACTGATCATGCCTGATTATTGGACTAAATAGTTTACCTCTCTGCCTGAAATATTTCGGCAGTTCATCGAAATAATGCGCCTGCAAAAAAAGATTGGAAGGCATCAGCAAATAGGGCATATCTATTAAAGGTTTAACGTCCGTAATAATTTCGGCATTATACACATTCTTAATATGCCTGATTATTTTTGAATTATAGAATATCTTCTCATCATCTGAAAGATCAAGAAAAATCTTTTTCACACCTGCTTTAATCAGTATTATAATATTTCTTTCAAGAGGATAAAGGCCGCAGATTTTTTTTTCGCAGTTATATTTTTCTTTTTCGCTTTTAATTAAGGCTATTTCTGGGATCATGAATCAATACTCCGGATTTTTTCAGTGAAATATCTGCCAATACAAGTATAATAAGGCTGTTTTTACAATAAATATTTAAAGAGCTATTATAAAATAGCTACCTTCTTCTGAGAATCTTAATTCAATAACTGCGTTATACTATTTATTAAAATTCTCATATTTTTACATATCCTCACGATGACGGAATTGATTTTTAATTATGAATACTGCCCATAATTATGAAGATAATATAATATAATTTAACATAAAGTATTACATTTTTACTTGACTTTGGAATATTTTTCAGCATAAAATAGTAAAATATTCCGATAAATATATAACAGATAAAATGTTTCTTGTCATAAAAAACGGCGTAAATACACTTTAATTAGGATACTATTTAAATACATACAGGTGTTTATTAATTATATAAAGGAGTTAAAAAATGATTAAAGGATTAAGATATTATATCATATTTTTCCTCATAATTTTTTCTTTTTCATCGGCAAATGCCCAATTTGAACAGGTAAAAAAAGAATTTGATCCCCTTTATCATGCAACTGATGTTGTTATGCAATTAAGCTATGATAATTTTAAAAGAATCAAACTCCTTCACAGTGCAATCATGAACTACGGAGGCGGTAAAGAGGAATTTGACAGAGTTGTAGATACTTACGCGGAGGCAAGCGCACTCTACTTTCAAAATAAAACCATAGAATCCGCGAATCTATTCACAAAAAATAAGAAAGACATTGATGAAATCGCTGCACGGATCGCCAAGGTTTACAAGAATGATACTGATAAACTTCATACTAATATCATTAAAATGCACGTTAAATACAATGTAAAAATGTCAATCAAAGGGGAACGGGTCAATCCACAGTCCGAGACAGCTTTACGGGGCGCATCAGGCGGCGTACAACTGGCAAATGATTACCTTGACAGGTCACGATACGTAGAAGCAATCACCTACTTTAGAAGAGCAAAAGAGAACTGCTTCCTGGTTTATAAAGTACTGGAAGTGCCGCTGCCGGAAGAATTCAACAAAGATATAGTTGATAATAAAAACCAGATTTACGTTTCAAAAGAAAAGAAAATTTAAGATTATAAAAATAAGCTTAAAAAAAGATACTACAGCAAAACCTGCAGTATCTTTTTTTTAAATTATATTTATCTTTAACAGAAGCCATCTGAAAACAAGCATAGTATTTTTTAGAATGATGCCGGATATTTTTTATATCCCGCATCATGTGAAATGCCATACAATAATATTATTCACTATTGCAATTCCTCTTCTCTTAATTCATTTTCCAGAAGCTCTTTATCTTTTTTTAAAACCCCAAGCGAAGAAATCCTTACATCTACATTGGGATGAGTCAGCAGGCTGATTATTTTCTCACGGGTTGTTTTATCCAGCAGATAGCCATTGATTGCCTTTATGGCAGCGTTTAATAGATTAATTTTATTGTAAGTTTCATCATTGTTTATTATTGCCGATAATTCATTGTAGATTATTTTATTCTTAATTTTAAGATTCTCCAGAGCAGCCAGTCTTACATTTATGCGGGAATCATTCAGAGCCTGTATAATATAGGGAACAGAAATCCGCTTGATAAGCGCATCATCAATCATTAATATACCCTTTATTGACTCTTCTCTTATCAGCCAGTCCTCGCTATTCAGACCCTTCGCGAATACCGGCGCAGATGTTGGATCGCGGTATTTAGCAAGGGATTGAATCGAGTACATCCTTATATTATTATCTTGTTCAGATTCGGCAATACGTCTGATTATTCTTTTTGCTTTTAAAGGCCTTTTTATGCCGAGGCACTTTAATGCTTCTATTTTTACAGCAGAGTGGGTATCTTCAAGTGCGGTGATAACAATATCTTCTACCTCGGGTGAATAATGAAAGCATAGATTGCTTACTGCTTCTTTTCTCGTTTCCCAGCTATTGCTCTTATAAGACTGGGACAGTGCTTCAACAATTTTACGCTCATTATCTTCCGAGATATACCTTCCGGAACATCCCTGTATTAATATTAAAAAAAAATACAATATAATTCCGGGTTTTATCAAAATTTTCTCTTCCTGAGAATATAATCGATCATCCCCCTGTCCTCCCTGCCTTTGATTATTATTCTGTCTTTACCAACGACATCATAATAATCCAGCCACGCATCCAGTATTTCCTGCGGCAGCACAATCGGTTCCATGGGAGGCATATTCATCTTTATACTTGTCTCTTCCTTTAATTTTACATCATAGGACTTAATTATCTCACGGTTTGAATTCGCGACATGGGCTTCCCCTGTAAAAACTGCCGATCTCGTTTCATAATCAGTTGTAATTACGCCGAAATCAGTTTCAATATCCTTTACCCCGATAATTGCCGGATTGGTCTTAACAAGTAAATTCCAGTTTTTAAACTGTTTATTTATTTTTATCCTGATTTTTCCAGTGCTGAAAATAATTGTGGTAGGCTGATCATCGCTTCTTATTTTCAGAGAGCTGACCTGTATAATTGAAAGTTCCCTTATAAATATTTTTGTATTATCATTAAGCAAAATTTCCAGATATGCTTTATTACCTGTACGTATTTTATAATTATCCTGTATTTTCGCACCTATTCCTGGTACGATTCTCATGCCTGTGTTTACATCAGTTAAATCCACATCGCCTGTTAACTGAATAATTTTTCCGATTTCCGGTATAGCTTCAGCATTTGTGCAAAACAACACAATTAGCAAAGAAGAGAGAATAATAAATCTGATTTTCCCATGAAGCATAATGTCCTCCTCAATATTTAACAAGCAGGCCTGACTGACTCTGTTAAACATAATCAAAAAATAAGTAATGCCATTTCGGCCGCAACGAGAAATTATTTAACTATACGGACGATCCTTACTTCGTCCGGAATGACAGAATACTTGGACTGCATTCCAAAACCTATTGAATAATAAATTCGTTTTCAATACAATAATCATCAATTAAAATTAGTACTGCTGCATAAAATCATATATTGTATATAGAATTTTCCCGTGCGGAGTACATAGGATCTGGTTTCTTCAAAAGGAATAAATTCTATAAAATAATCTTCGTCAGTACTATTGAATTCATTCATCCATTTTTTCACATTGCCGGCTCCGGCATTGTATCCAGCCATCACAGCTGCGAAATCGCCTTTGAAAAATTTATTTAGCCATGTAATATATTTAATCCCGAAAGCAATTGAGACAGAAGGATCTTTTAAATCAAATTCTTTCATATTCATTCCCTTAGCAATATCCTTCGCGGTCGGCGGCATTAGCTGCATAAGCCCTACAGCTCCTGCGGAAGATACAGCTTTGTGGTTAAATGTAGATTCGGCTTTCATGACAGCAAAAATCATCTCTTTCGGAATATTTTGTTTTTCGGCGTCTTTTTCTACCAGATCAGAGAATGCGGAAGGAAAAAGATTTGACGTAATATCAGCAGATAAAACCGAGATATTTTCTTTAAGATTATAATACTTTAAAAGTTTTAAAATTGACGAAGCCCCAAAATAATAATTATTGTATCTGGCTCCCAGACCTGCAAGCATCATATGCATTTCTATTTGAAATTCACGCCTGTCCGGAATCAGGCCAAGTTCCCTGTTCATTCCTTCAGCATATCCTATTATAAAATATTTTTCAATACCTTTTAAATTATCTTTATATCCGGAATCAAGAGCCGGTTTTTTATACTCGTCATTAAAATCCCGGTATCTTTTTATAGTTTCAAAAAAATTCATAGAAAGAATTCTTTTATCTCTTTTGGCAAAATCCTTTTCCAGCATGAATAATATTGTGTGAAAAAACATTGCATCATTAAAATTTTTCAACTCAACTGCCTGTCTGAACATAATATTTAATTCTTCAGCCTGATATCCTTCTTTTAACTTATATAGTATTTTCCATGTGTATGATGAATCCGGATTGTATGCAGCCATTTCCTTTATTACTCTCAATACATCGGCAGTCCTCTCCTCCCCATACCCGCTATAAAGTTTAACGAGCCAGAACCTGGTTCTCCCCGAATGCGCTCCGTGCGGAAAAAGAGAAAGGGACTGTTCCAGTATTTTTAATGCATCATTATTATTTTTTTCATTCAGCTTACCTTTCGCCAATTCCCATAAAAAATATTCACAGGCTTTATCTTTAGGATATTTATTTACATACCCGGCCAGCAATTTTTCATAGCCCGCATTTTTACTAATCAAATACTGGATAATTCTTCTATAAGAACCTTTTGAAATTTCTTCAGATTCATCGAGGTAAAGCTTCTGATAAATATTGAACGCAAATTGTCTTTTATTAACCACCCATAATTCATCAGCTTCTATCTTTAATAGTTTATTATACAATGCAATATCAGAAGCAGCAGACATTATCAGCTTTTCAGCTTCATTAAGTTTATCTGTTCTGACATAATTCCTTACAGCATAGTTTAATGCTTCATTCCTTGCACGCCCTTCCGGTTCCCTGCCAAGTAAATCTATCAGAATATCAATGGAATTTTTGTATTTTGCGTTATAATATAATGAGGCCGCAAATAACAAATCATCACTATTATCAACTTCGTATTTATTATTCGAAGCAATAGCAATAATTCTATCGCATGCGATCCCCGAATGCCATGTTTTTATGCTTAGTTTCAGCAAATTAAAATATTCTTTAACGGCATTTGCAAAATCGTTTTTTCGCTCATAAGCAGAAGCAATCCGTATTTGAATAAGCGATTTTGAACTAATGTCATTATACCGGGAAGCTAATTCTTTAAGAAAAAATATTGCCTCGTCTGGCCTTCCGAGTTCCATCATTGCATTTGCTTTTATTATTGCCGCGTCTCTATACAACGCAGTAGCCGATCTGCTCATAAGATTGACAAATTTAACTACGTATTCGAACTCCCTGTATTCAAAAAATAAAGATGAAATTTCATATACTGCATCGTTGTAGTAATCCGACTTGATGTGAAAGCCGTTTATATATTTATAAATAGTATACGGATATATTTTTACGGTAAGATTTTTTGAATATTTAAAGCAGCTGTTGGCAAAATGCAGAATAGCTTTCTTTAGATCTCCTCTTTTTTTATAGGATGATCCCAAAAGAAAATGTTCTTTGAATCCCGCATTCACATTGTCAAGCTTATCTATTATTTCTTCTGCCGGGGCATAGAAACCTACTCCGGCAACGTTATCTCCTACTGTCGCAACCGCAGAGCAGGAAATAAATATTACAGCAATATTTAATGTAATTATTTTATATATCCGCATGTCATTCGTTCTTAAACATTTTTAAAATATCTGCTATTTTAAAAAATAATAAAATCAGTGTAATTTTAAATGCTATTAAATATATTATTTAATACTTTTGGTCAAGCAATTATCCCGAATACATTTTTAAAATAATGGGAGAAAATAGTATTATAATTTTTTGATCGAACCCGAATAGCAGAATCTGCCTGATATTACTTCCACTTCATATTTTTTTCTTCCGATAAGCGATTATATATTTATTCGCGCTCTCTGCAAGAAAGGTTCTGATATACCATGCAAAAAAATAATATATTTTATTACTTGACGCTGCTGTTTTTTAAATATATCTTTCTTTGCAAAGGGGACGAATCTGGTTTCGACTGTAACAGCGGATCTACAGCCGCATGCCGAGTGCTCTGGCGTCTCGTTAAAACGGCAGAACTAAATTTAAACGCAGACAATAGTCTACCTCTAGCAGCTTAATACCTGCTAGCGTCTTTTGGGATCCTCTCCTCTGGGATTTCATAACAGACGTCATACTCAGGGGATAGCTCCGATCTTCTGTTCCCGCGAAAGGGGCGAAACATTAGGGAACAAAGGCCTTTAGTCCGGCGCCCTTTCACGGACGGAGGCTGTAATTAAGAAAGGGATAAGCATGTAGAAACTGTAGGTGTGTTTTGCAGGACGCGGGTTCGACTCCCGCCGTCTCCAAAAAATCAGGGGTTAGCAGCATTTTTTTCCGCACTATTTTCAGCAGGAATATCTGCGGGCTTTACAGGTTTCTTTTTTTCTGTCCTGATCTCACTCTTATCCGATACTTTTTTTAATACTCTCTTCCCGCCATCAGTAAGTTTGCCCAGAAGATTCAAATCCACCAGCTTATCCATCAGCCTGTCGTTTATTTTATCCAAAGTCTGGTTCTTCAAATCATCCAGTGAAGAGCTTGTGGACTCAAAAAAATCCGACTGATGGTCAAGATATGCTATATTCAAATCAGTATCAGCGACCGCGAGAACAGATTCATACTCAAAAAACTGCATCTGTGTGGAAATAATGCTGTAGATTTCAAAAATTATTATGCTATCCAGATTGTTTTCGGATATTATATTGAGGAGTTCATTCTGATTGTTCTGCAGGTACAGATTAACCACGCCTATTGATTTGTATTTTAAATACTCGTCTTCATTGGAAAGCTGATAAAATCTTTGCTGGGGATTATTAAAAACAGAAAGCGAGTCGCTTGCGTCCTTTATAACTGTTATATTTCCTGTTTTCTTATAAACAGTTAACCAGTACAGACAGTTATTTATTAACTCTTCTTTTTTAATTTTACTGCCGTTGGAAATCCTAAAAATAATGCCTGTGCTTTTAATTTTTGATATAACCGCACTGTCTGCAATATCAGTTTTTATTGAATATGTTGAGCAGGAAAAGCTGAAAATAATAAATATTAAAAAAAAAGCTGTACTAACCGGTCTTTTCATATTGATCCTTATCCACGTTTATGTGCCCAGAGCGGGACTTGAACCCGCACAGGAAATTCCCACATGGCCCTCAACCATGCGTGTCTACCAAATTCCACCACCTGGGCTTGAATAAATGTTTATAAGTCCAGTATATCAGCCAATCTTTATGTCAAGAATAAAAATATTATTTTTAAAGCTGTTTGTGTAACAATAAATTGTTGACATATGATTTATATCAATATTAACTCATTTTTTTATAACGTATCATGATTTATTATAAATCATGACTGTTGTTTCTGCAATTGAGAATAATCTTTTAATTATTATTATATTTCTTTTTCAGGTTGAAATAAAAATATCATAAGAAGTCTATTAAGTGAAAGGGATAAGGATACTATTGTGAAAAAGGCCAATGCAAAAAGTTTTATAATTATCAGTGCGCTTATTTTTTCTTCCTGCACAACTATTCTATTCACATCCTTTTTAAAGAAAGAAGATATTTCTAATATTAAAAATTACGAAAAGAACGAATATATCTTAAAAGCAGATGAGGGGGAAGGCGATTACTCAGTAAAAAAAGGCACAAAGGTAAAACTGCACATGATCACCGGAGACGATTTTATTAAAGTGTATTGTTATCCTTCGAATATGAATTTTGTAAAAACGAAAAGAACATTGATTAACTATCTATTTGAAGATGATTTTGAAAAATCAAAATTTAATATAGCAGTTTTCGAAAAAAAGCTTTTTGAAAAAGTGGATCCTGCAGGCAGGTAATACTATTGTGAGGTGAATATTATGTTTAACGGAGTTTATACAGCGCTCGTAACACCGTATAAAAATGGAAAGATAGATTACAAGGCGCTTGAAAAAATCATAGAAATGCAGATAAATGGAGGCATAGACGGCCTTGTCCCTATGGGCACCACAGGCGAATCTCCCACAGCTTCTTTTGATGAACATAAAGATTTTGTAAAAAGAGTTGTTAATCTTGTAGGCAAAAGAGTAAAAGTAATTGCTGGCACAGGTTCGAATTCTACAGAAGAAGCCATTCATCTTACAAAGTCAGCGCAGGACAGCGGCGTAGACGGTGCTTTGCTCGTGAATCCGTATTACAACAAACCTACACAGCGGGGGCTTATTGCTCATTTTGAAGCTATTGCTAAATCAGTTTCAATCCCGATCATTCTTTACAACATACCGGGCAGAACAGCAGTAAACTTTCTTCCGGAAAGCATACATGAACTCTTAAAGAGAGTAAATAATATTGCCGCTATAAAAGAGGCATCCGGCGACCTTGCTCAAATGATGAAGGTAATTGAACTTTGCGGCAACAAGCTGACTTTACTTTCGGGAGATGATAACCTTCTTCTGCCTGTGCTGGCAATAGGCGGCAAAGGAGTGATTTCCGTGGCATCGAACTTTCTGCCTGCTGATGTAAAAAAGGTCGTATCGCTCTATAACGATGGCGAAACTGAAGAATCGGGAAATCTCTTTTATAAAATACTTCCTGTTATGAGAGCATTATTTATTGAGACAAATCCAATACCAGTAAAGGCTGCAATGGAAATGCTGGGCTATTGTTCTTCGGACGTCCGGCTTCCTCTTGTCCCGCTCTCAGATGAGAACAAAAAGATTTTACGGCAGACATTGGCTGCTTATGGTTTAAAGGTATAATTTATGTTAAAAATAGGAGTATGCGGCATAGGCGGGAAAATGGGCAGGGCGGTACTGAACGCGCTTATGGATAGAGGGCACTCTCTCGGAGCCGCTTTCGAAACCGAATCATACCCTCACCTCGGAAAAGATGCCGGGAGCCTTGCAATGAAAGGCGATCTGAGAGTAAAGATTAATCCGATCAATAATGACGACCTTGCCGGCATAGACGGAGTTATAGATTTTTCCAATCCCAAAGCATCGTTAAAACTGCTTGATATCATGAAAGATATAAAAAAGCCGTTTGTAATCGGCACTACCGGTTTTACAGATGAAGAAAAAAAGAAAATATCTGATGCTTCAAAATTTCTACCTGTACTTTTTTCACCGAATATGTCGCTCGGGGTAAATCTGCTTTTTAAACTTACGGAACTGGCATCAAAGGTGCTTGCGAATGACTTCGATATTGAAGTATTCGAAGCACATCATAAATTAAAGCTCGATGCCCCTTCCGGCACTGCAAAAAAACTGCTGGATATAATTCAAAACACGTCATCAAAACTGAATAACGCGCCTCTGGTTTACGACAGAACCGAAAAAAATGAACAGCGAAGCAGTAAGGAAATAGGTGTACAGGTGCTGAGAGGCGGAGACATAGTAGGGGAGCATACTGTTTATTTTGTCGGCATGGGTGAACGGATTGAGCTTACCCACAAGGCAACAAGCAGAGATATATTCGCTAGAGGTGCTTTAACTGCCATGGAATTTCTGGCATCCGGGAAAGGCCCGGGCCTTTACGATATGAACGATGTACTGGGGCTGTAAATGGCATCAGAAAAAGATCTTATTGAATTCAATGAAAATCCGTATAATCCTGAAAGCAAAGGACCTGAGGAAATCGTAAGACTCTTTTATTCAAACAACGTCCCCATCCTTCCTGTTGTTTCAAAACGCGGACTTCTGCTAGGCATTTTAACAAAGGACAGCGTGATCTCAGAACTATCCGATCTGGAAAGAGTCGGCAGGCAAAAAATCGACGCATTTATAATGAAAATATCCAGGAAGATGACTCTTGACGATCTGCTCCCTATAGCAGGGAACGTGAAGGAATTCGTTGTTATAAATTTATTCGGCGAAATTTACGGAAAATGGTCAAGGCTTGACCTCTTTGCTGCATGTGAAACAAGCGGAGGCGCAAAAGATAAAGACGTATCAAAACACAGGGATGACCAGGTTCTTGAATGGATGATATATCTTGTCCTGGAGCATATCCCGCGCGCTTTATACGCTGTAAACGATAAAGGCAAAACTGTTTTTTACAATAGCCATTTTGAGGATATTTATTCAGACCGCATCGGCAAAGATGTGGATACAAAATTTGTTGAAAAGTCACTGTCTGCTGCTGATAAAAACGATTTCTTTTACAGGAAGAAAGACAATAAGGACATGTATTTCTTTAATAAGGATATAAAATTTTATTATGAAAAAATCCCACTTGTTTCCAACGATAAGAATGTCGGCTTTCTGATATTTATTGATCCATACCTGAATGAACACTCAGGTCCGGCTTTTCCGGGCATTGACATGAGCTCAATGTCACTGACTGAAATGACTGAATCTGTGGAAAGGTCGCTTATTGTGGATTCCATCCGGCAGAGCAATAACAACATCAGCGAAGCAGCAAAAAAGCTGAAAATAAACACTAAAGCACTATCCGCAAAAATCACCAAATACGGTATTACATTGTAGGAACGAATAGCATTCATACCAATTTTACTTTACACTTGTTTTAGACCGTATTCATAATTCTATCGGCATATCCGGGTTGCAGGGAATGAATATTTGCCCCTACTCAGTGCCAGCCTTATTATAATTATTCCGGATATAATTATTCAGGTAATCGGTGGGATTAAGCACAGCTTCTTTATTAATAGTGAAAGTATCCTTTTCCATCAGCTTAATGCCGAAATGATAATCACGGAAAGAATCACTGCAAATCTGCTTAATGCTTTTATTATTTCTGAACGCCAGATCCTTGATTGCTTCTATTGCATCTTTTTCAAATTCCAGAAAAATTCCATGATCAATAAGAAAATTTTTCTGGAATTTTTTAATGTCATCTTCGATGAACATCAGGAGCATTTTCTGAAGTTCCTGCTCAGGATTAACAACCACATCCTTGTTCACCATAAGCTCTGTTATGTTGGTTGAAGGCAGTGTTTTCTCAAACTTGATCAGTACATTCTCAAAAACGCTTAACAGTCCCCGCGCTCCGGTCTTTTCCTGATACGCTCTTTGAGCCAATATTTTCAAAGCGTCATTAGTAAAGTCAAGTTCAATGCCGTAAGCTTTAAAATCCAGTTTTTTGCCGAGTATAACACTGCTATATTTATTCTTCAGGATTTTGTACAATCCTTCTTCGTCAAGTTCGTTAAGAAGAACAGTAACCGGAAGCCTTCCGATAAATTCCGATTCAAAACCGAATTTAATTAAATCTTCTGTTTTTACATCTTTAAATATATGTTTTTTCTTTTGATCACTATTCTGATTATTGTCAAAACCAATAGCCTGCACATTCAGTCGTTTTTTAACTATCTCTTCAAGTGAATTGAACGCTCCGGAAACTATAAAGAGAATGTTCCTAGTATTGATTTTTTTCCTGGTTACTTTTCCGGTTTTTTGAGCTTCCATAGCTGCTTCAACCTGTGAAGCTAAATCATGCGGAGTCTTAAGATCCACCTCGGCTTCTTCCATCAGCTTCAATAGATTTCTCTGCACGCCTGCCCTGGATACGTCAGGCCCGTATGTATTTCCTGACGCAGCTATCTTATCAATTTCATCTAAATAAATTATTCCGTACTCGGCTCTGGAAATGTCTCCATCCGCTTCATGAACAAGCTCTCTGACGAGATCTTCCACATCTCCGCCAACATATCCGGTTTCGCTGAATTTTGTTGCATCAGCTTTTACAAACGGAACGCCTAATTTTTTCGCAATAAGTTTAATGATGTAAGTCTTTCCTACTCCGGTCGGGCCTATAAGAAGCATATTGCTTTTAATATTTCCGACAATCTTTTCATCATCAGAAATTGACTTTTCAATTTCCATTCTGTTAAAATGAGTGCATACCTTTGTGGCTATAACTTCAACTGCTTCTTCCTGGCCGACGATATATTTATTTAAATAGCTTTCGAGTTCCTCCGGTTTAATATTAAATCTCAGTATGGATTCTTTATGCGGAACTCCGGGTTTTGAGCCCACAGGATCAGCTTCCGGTTTCGCGCTTTGATTGGAAATCACACTGGATAATTCTTCCCATTCATTTTTTGGATCATATAACGGATCTGCCATATAATTTTTAACCTTTTAAAAAATATTTATAGAGCAAATTAAATAATCTGCATAAAATCAAATTGCTCTCTATGATAGTATAAACAATATTAATGTAATCGACAAGAAAATAATATATTTATGCCGGGGTAAAGTCTGGGATTATTGATGGAGTTATGATAATATTGCCGAAGGAGGGAATCGAACCCTCATGAGGTTACCCCCGGCGGATTTTGAGTCCGCTGCGTCTACCAATTCCACCACTTCGGCATTTTGGGTAATTTATTTTAAAACGCGCTAATTAATTTAATTGTTTTGGCGTGTCTTTGAGTTATTCCGGCTGCGGAAATTCATCTACTTCTATATATTTTCCCTTTGCTCTGGCAACGACCTTTCCCATTTCATTTTCGATCTCTGCCCTGTTTTCAATAACTCTTTTATTTTTCTTCACATGCCAGCCTCTTATATGAAGCTTTTCATTTATAAATGCCGGCTGTAAATATCTAATAGCCAACTCTCCGGTTAGGGCAGTAAATTCAAGATATTTATTTATTGTGATCATTGTTTCATCGAGCATTGCCGTTACAATGCCAGCGTGAATAATATTTGGTAAGCCTTCATGCTGCTGAGTAGCAATAAATTCTCCGAAGGCCGTCTGGGTATCCAAATCATAACTCAGTTTAAGTTTTAAACCGCATTCATTATCCTGTCCGCAGCCAAAACAAGTGTTATCTTCATACTCAATCATGGGCGCAAAGTATTACTATAATCATCTTTTTGTCAATTATTTTTTTAATACTAATACATTTTGATATTTTATTTTTTAGCTGATCTCTGTTCAACCAAAATATTTATTGCAACTTTATTCAGCACAGTATAATAATACTGGTGATTTATTATAAATTGCCTGCTTTTCATAAAATCTATTACTATTAAGGACAAAAGATAATATTATGCCTTCAGAAAGAATTGAGCTAATTGTGCCTGAAGAATATAATCTGGAACGGATCGATAAATTTTTAACCAATGCACTCGAGACCGATATATCCAGAACTTATATTCAAAAACTTATAAAAGAGAATAATATAACTGTTAACAGCAAAGAAATAAAACAAAACTATAAAGTTAAAACAGATGAACATATCGAAATTAAAATTCCTGAACCCGAACAATTAATACTTATCCCGAGAGATATACCTGTAGCAATTATTTACGAGGATGATTCAATTGCAGTGATTAACAAACAACCCGGCTTGGTTGTACATCCAGGTCCCGGGAACTGGGATAACACTCTTGTTAACGCTTTGCTTTTTCATCTTAAATCGCTTTCATCAATCGGCGGAGTCGCAAGGCCGGGAATTGTCCACAGGCTTGATAAAGACACAAGCGGACTTATGGTGATCGCAAAAAATGATGTAGCACATAAAGCATTATCCAACGACTTTGCTTCCAGAAAAGTCATTAAAAAATACTTCGCAATAATTAATGAAAGGCCTGACGAACCTACTGGAATTATTGACAGGCCGATCGGAAGACATCCCAAATACAGGCATAAAATGACAATAGCAGAAGGCGGCCGGAATGCTGTAACTGAATATCACCTGAAAAAAATATGGAATGACAAAAACAGCATATTTTCCGCTTTGGAATTGACCCTTCACACAGGTAGAACTCATCAGATACGAGTACACCTGTCATCGATAGGACACCCAATAATCGGGGACCAGATCTATTCAAAAAAATGGGCAAAATACAAAGTGCCGTATCTTATGCTTGCTGCAGTCAGTCTAGAATTTACACATCCGGAATCCGAAAAAAAAATGCACTTTGATGTGCCTCTGCCGGAGCATATACAAAATTTTATTCACAGGCTTGAAAACAGCAGAAGCAGTCAAATGATTGATCTCTAATTTATATTCTTGACATTGTATATCAATGAGTTAAATTTATTGTAAATTTTATAAGACTTTATTACCGAATAATTATAAGAAACGAAGGATGTTTAATGAGACATAAAACATTACTAATATATATTTTTAAAATAATCCCGAAAGGTTTTATATCAAGGATCTTTGGCTATATTACGCAGATACCTTTTCCTGCTTCTTTTGTAAATTTTACCATAAAGCATTATTGCAATTTATATAATGTTAATCAAAATGAGATTTATTATCCTGAAGCCGGATTCAGGACATTTAATCAATTTTTCACTAGGCAGCTAAAGCCAGGCATACATAAAATTGATGCGAAACCTGACTCGGTCGTATCGCCGGTTGATGCAAGGATAGATGAGTTTGGAAATATAAATCAATACAGTATCATTCAGGCAAAGGGAATTGAATATTCAATTAAAGATCTTATACCGTCCGAAATGGCGTACGAATTTACTGACGGCTCATTTATTACTCTATATCTCTCTCCTGCTGATTATCACAGAATTCATTCTCCTGCTAATGGAAAGATAATCGGTTATTTTGCAATCCCGGGAAAACTTTTTACAGTTCAGGAATTCATGGTAAACGGCCTGAGCGGCCTCTTTACAAAAAATGAGCGCGTAATAAGCTACATTAAAGATAATAAAAGACTGCTTGCACTTTGCAAGATAGGCGCAATGAATGTAGGAAGAATTACATTAAGTTATACTGATATCGAAACAAATCAATGGTTCAGGAGCAAGAAAGAATTTTTTTATTCAAACAGCAAAAAACCTGCAGTAAAAAAAGGAGAGGAAATCGGAATATTCCATCTTGGCTCAACTATAATATTACTGTTCCAAAAAAATACGATAAAGTTCAATAAAATTAAAAAAGGCCAGACAGTGAGAGTCGGCCAAAAGATAGCTTCTTTTTTATAAAATAGATTATTTAAATATTTACTATATTTAATAAAATCGGTTAGATTAATGAGTTATAAATGAGAAGGAATCAAAATATTCAATCTTTTGAATTAAATGAAGCCCTTTTACGTTTTGACCTCGAGACTTCAATACTTTTATGCCAATCCCCTGTAAATGGGAAAAAAGTATGGGTAAAAAAATTAAACGGCTTAGTCGTTTCCGATATTTTTGAAGACAATAAAAGATATTATATTGTCTGCGACTCAGGTGAGATAAACGGACAGTTTCTTGCAGTAAAAAAAGAGAACGGAACAACAAGCTGGTTTATCCCGGGTAAATCTTTTATGCATGTGCTTTATAAAGGATTTCTATTTTTAATCTTTGCAGACGAGAATAATCATTTTTATTTACTTAAGGTATATGTTAATACCGGCAAATCAGCCTGGTTCCATCCGGTTGATCAGGATTTAAATGAATATATCTTTATGAACGAAAAATTACAATTGAAATACTTTTCCGGTAAAAACGAAAAATTATCGATAAAAACCGGAAAATTAATAAACTGATAGACATAATGTAATTACATGCATAATTAAATATGCCGATATTTTAATCAGTAATAAATTTGTTTGTTTTTTATTGAGAGGAGGACTGTCATGACCATTTCCGCCGTTCCGGTAGAAGTTATGAATATTTATAATAGGGCTCTGGACTATTCCATTAGAGGAGACCTCAATACTGCTCTAAATGAGTACAAAAGAGCATTGGACATCTACCCCAATTTTATTGAGGCATATAACAATATTGGTGAAATCTATTCCAGAACCGGCAAGAATGACATGGCAATTTCTGTTTATCAAAAAGCGCTCAGAATTGACAGAAATCCGCGGCTCCTTCTGAATCTCGGAGTTGAATACTATAATCACATGGATTATAAAACTGCGCTTAATTACTTCAAGGAATCCCTCGTAAAAAAACCGGAATTCCTTGAAGGCAACTTTTACACGGGCATGGCATCTTTTAATTTAAAAGACCAGCGAATGGCGGAAAATTATTTTAAAAACGTTGTTCAGCTTGATAATAAGCATTTGAAATCAAATTATCTTCTTTCATATATCTACTATGACTGGAAACAATATGACAAAACAATTCTGCATTTGAACAATATTAAAGACATAGCTGACGATAAAGTATTTTTAAATAAATATTTCGGATTTTGTTACTATCATCTTGGACAATATAATGACGCCTTAAATCATTTAAATATGGCGGTTAAAGCCAGTCCCAATTATTTAAAGTTTAAAGACTATCTTGAAAAGCTTACTTTTGAAAATAAACTTAAAGAAATAGGGGATATTGATGCCAGAATTCTGGAGATGGAAAAGATGATGATGAATAGAAAGCCGGAATTGCGCGAAATGACCAGGCTGAGTCTTTTATATACGTATAAAGGCGAGTTTAAAAAAGCTGAGGACATTCTTATTTTATATAAAAAGAAAATGCCGTAATGCAAGTAATGCTGCCTTCATTTTGTTCTGCTTTTTACTATATCAACAACCTTTCTTACTTCCTGATTACTATTTTTATTTATCACAAGAATATTATTTGCTGACTCTACGACTACCAGATTCTCCACGCCTACAAGCGCGATCGTTTTACCTTCGGAAAAAACCGAGCAGTTGTTTGAGGACACAAAAATAGAATTTCCTTTATCCGGGCATCTGTTATTATTTTTATCCGGCAATATTATCTCATCTATGGAATTCCAGCTTCCGAGGTCAGTCCAGCCGAAATCCGCAGGTATCACGACTTTTCTTTCTGCTTTTTCCATGATGCCATAGTCAATTGAGATGGCTTCAACAGAAGAAAATATTTTTTCTTTTAAGCCATAATCCCTGCCTTTACACGAAGCTATTCTATCAGCTTTTAGGGTCATCAATGGGATAAAAGAATTGTAAAGATCCGGCATAAGATCTTTAAAACTTTTCAATATGACTGACACCTTCCAGATAAATATTCCTGCATTCCAGAAATAATTTCCATCCTGTAAATATTTTTCCGCGGTCTTTTTATCAGGTTTTTCTACAAAGCTTTCAACTGAAAAGACATTGCCGTCTGTCTTGCCGGCTTTGATGTAGCCGTATCCGGTTTCCGGCGATTCAGGTTTTATTCCAATGGTCACCAGAAAGTCTTTCTCTGCCTCTTTAACAGCAGTCCTGATTGTTTCAATAAATATTTCGTTTCTTTTAATATAATGATCTGCAGGCAGCACTATCATTACGGCATCATCATAAATTTTTGAAAGATAAAAAGCACTATATAGTATTGCGGGAGCAGTATTTTTCGGCATAGGCTCCACAAGAACTATTCCGTTGAGTCCTGTTTTTTTTATTTCCTGTTTGCTTAATTTTTCGTAACTACCGGATGTAGCGATGATGCATATGTCCGGATTAAGAGGCAGCAGCCTGTTTATGGTAGCTTCCAGTAAAGTACCTTCGCCTGTCAGATCATGGAATTGCTTCGGTTTATCCTCTCTGCTTAGAGGCCACAGCCTTGTACCGCCTCCGCCGGCTAAGATTACAGGTGTTATCTTCATGCTCGATCCTTTTATGTTTACTTATTCGATATTATTCAGGTGCTCATTACAAGATATTGATTATTAAAATTAATTGCAATTATTATTAGAACAGATTCATATTTAATATATCATTTCAACCACAATGAGAAATCTCGTAACAACCGAAAGATTTCTCGCCCCGCAATTCCTTGAAATAATAGTTTTACAACACGGCTATATTATTCAATAGCGATGTATTGTCAATAAAGATAGTATATTTCAATTTTCTTTACTGCTTGACAACACGAAAAAATTATTAATTATTCAATGACGAATTTAATTATTTTTAGCAGGAGGCAGAGTGAATAATAAAATTAAACATGCCATACGCAGATATTTCGCCCTGCTTAATATGGATCCGGGTGTTGTAACTATAAGAAAAAATATATATGTACCCGGTGATTCACATAAACGAGAACGTATATGGATTAACATTCTGCTTTTCGCTGCTACCGTGCTTACAACTATCGTCGCAGGAGCTGAGTCTGATGAAAGTATTAGCGCAATAATACTTAGTGGTCTGCCATTCTCCATGACCCTAATGGCGATCCTTCTTTCACATGAAATGGGTCATTACCTTGCGGCAATGTACTTTAATGTAAAAGCAACACTCCCATACTTTATTCCTTTCCCATCGATAATAGGAACAATGGGAGCTATTATCAAGCTGAAATCCCCGATATTCAACAGAAAAGCCTTGCTTTATATTGGCGCAATGGGGCCGATAGCAGGATTTATTGTAAGTCTTATAGCCATAATAGCCGGGGTATATTTATCAGAGATTAAGCCTATCCCATTAACAAATGACGGTTTTAACATATGTTTCGGCGATTCAATTTTATCAGCCTTTATCATATGGGCAATACACGGTAATATACAATCGGGTTACGATATTTATCTGTCTCCTTATGCCTGGGCGGGCTGGATAGGTTTCCTTGTCACAGGCCTTAATCTGATGCCTATCGGCCAGCTTGACGGAAGCCGTGTTGTATATGCCATTCTAGGAAGGAAGCAGATCTATGTCGGATGGATTGCATTCACAGGGCTTATAATTCTTAGTTTTATCTGGCCGGGATGGATTGTATGGATCATTCTTTCACTAGTCTTATTAAAGATAGGACATCCTCCGATTGAAGATATGAGCGAACTTTCAACCAGGGAAAAAATAGCAGGATATATTTGTATGATAATTTTTATAATAACATTTATTCCTGTGCCTGTTAAAATTTTCTAAAGGCAGCTATTTAAATAATAACTGAGATCATTATACAATATAAAACTTAATTTAAAAGATACAAATTTTAGAATTATTATGACAGAAAAATTTATTCCAAAAATTTTTTTCCGTAATCCGGTCTTACAATCTGTTCTTGGAAGTATCAAGCTGAGAAATACAGGTAAAAATTCTATGATCAAATGCGCTGAAGAGGTAATGGTTGACGCCGGAAACTCAGTGCGGCTTATAGGATATTATTCCAAACACCTGGAAGCAACATCAAAAGGGATTGTACTTTTAATTCACGGATGGGAAGGAAGTTCCAATTCCTCATATATCGTAAGTACCGGCAAATATCTTTTTAAAAATAACTTTGACATATTCAGACTTAACCTTAGAGACCATGGGGACAGCCATCATCTTAACAAAGAAATTTTTAAATCGACTTTAATTGAGGAAGCATTTAACGCTGCTAAAAAAGTTTCTTCAATGAATAAAAAGAAGCCGTTTTTCATAGTGGGATTTTCCCTGGGTGGAAATTTCGCATTAAGGATCGCCTTGAAAACAAATGGATCAAAGATTGCAAATCTCAGGCATATAAGTGCTATTTGTCCGGTCCTTGACCCTATGAAATCAACTGAAAGCACTGATAAAATCCTGATAATAAAAAAATATTTTCTAAAAAAATGGAAAAAATCTTTGCTCAAGAAGCAGAAGCTTTTCCCGGATCTATACAATTTTAATAGAATAAATAAAATAAATTCATTAAGCAAAATGATGGATCTTATTGTGCCAGAATATACGGAATTCAAGACTACAAAAGATTATTACGCAAAATACACACTTCTGAATGACTGTTTTATAAAACTAAAAGTCCCGGTAACAATTATTTGCTCACAAGATGATCCCATAATCCCCGTTCAGGATGCTTATGAGCTAAAAATTAACAGCAGCACCCAGATTTTAATACAGCCTTACGGAGGACATAACGGATTTTTTGATTTTTTTCCATACAAGGTATGGTACGAAGAAAAGCTTTGGGAGATATTTAAACGATATAAAAATTAATCTAATGCAGCTTACCTGCCCCGGTCTATCGGCCGTGCAGGGAAAGCGGCATTAAGTGTAACATTACAGAGCCTTTTCTATTGAAAGAATCTGCATGTTTTTAATTTCTTCCCCGATCTTTACTTTTACGGTATCATTAACCGATTTTCCAAGGAAAGCCTTAGCAATTGGAGAGCGGTATGAAAGTATTCTTTTCCCATAATCTGCATCCCATGGCCCAAGAATGACATAATCATCTTTTTTATTCGAATCATTTTCCATATAATGGACCTTTGTCCCGATATTCACTTTCTCAGTCGAAATATTATTAGGGTCTATAATTTCCGCTTTCTTGATTTCATTATCCAAACGATTGATAGCCATTTTTAATATAGTCTGCTTTTCCATTAAAGCATTATAGTCCACATTTTCCCTGACATCTCCGGAAATATCGGATGACTTTGCCAGCTCTTTTGAAAGGTTGACCATTTCAACATTAACCATCCTGTTTAGTTCAGACTGCATTCTGTTATATCCCTCTTTGGATACGATCAATTTTTCTAATTCTATTTCCCATTCTTCATCGCTTATTTTTTTGTCAGTAACATTAAAATCCGGGTATCTCATTTTTATTAATGAGAACAATTTTTCTACATGCGATTCTTCAATATAACTGATATTTTTAAACAAATCATATATCTTATTTAAAAGAGACGAACTACTTTGATTAACAATATTTTTAACTATTTCAAAATCATTGTCAGTAAGAAGCTCAAGTGCCATATTTTTCAAGCGGTTGCCTTTTGTTTCAATCTTTTTCAACTCATTTAGAACCCGGAAGTATGTCAGCATTAAACGCTCTCTTGAATAATCAAGCCAGTAATAATCCCAGCTGCCAGTAAGAATATTTTTTGCCACCCATATAAATATTTCCGGATTCTGTTTTGCCCCTGTAATAATCCTGTCAATAAATAGATTAATTATGTTAAACGAATTTGCCCTAATGAGATTATTTATAATATACTTGTGAATTCTAACAGGTGTCTCAAATAAAATCTCAGAGACGACATTCGGCCAGTCTTCCCTTGCCTCTTCAATTAAGTTTATAAAGTCTTTTTTATAATCATAACCGCTGATCTTTATGGAAATAAGCGGCAGTTCATTGCTCGATTTAATAAATTGCAGGATTTTCATCCTTATTGAATCCAGTTTTAACTTCTGCGCATCGACAAACTTGGAAAAACCATTAAGTATAAAATAGGACAGAATCTCTTTTGTAGGAGATCCTTCTTTTGTCTGAGAATTAAAATAATCCAGAAAGTACTGAATAACCGGTTTTCCTTCCTCACTTTCAATATTATTTACAAATTCAATTGCTATGTCCAGCTTTTCACTAAATGATTCAGACTTAATGAAATTATTTAATAATTCATCGGCAAATGTCAGCGGTTTGTCTCTTAGCGATATTAAATCTTTTTCTTTTGTAGATACTCCGAAATGCGGATTCTTTTTAATCTCTGTCCTTGCCTTGCTCCACCATTTGGCCCAGTCTTTTTGACTGACATATTTAGGAATTAATTCCTTCTTAACGTCACTCAGATAAATATTACCGTCATATGATTTTATTAAAATTTCAAAAAAATCCATAAAATCATCTTTAAACAAAGCCTGTAGTGTTTGCGGATCTTCATGTTCAATTGAATAAATATGATCTTTTCCAATAGGAAGTAAAGATTGAAGAGCCATTTGCATTGACATTCTATGGCTGATTTTTTCTTTAAAATCAATTATTATAAATTCATTCTCAAGATCTGATATTTTTCCGACTCCCCATGATCTATGATATACATAATTACCTTTATCAAAAACAATATTCTTTTCAAAATCCAGAATCGCATGTTTTACAGGATATTTAAAATTATTCAGTTTTGAGAGTTTTAAAAATTGCTCATATTGAGAATGACTGCCGTATTTTTTTGAATAAAACTTTACCAATTCTTTTCTTGCATTTATATCTTCCGGTGTATAATCCAGTATTTTTTTTAAAACCTCAATGGATTGATTTGGATTTTCATCATCCTTGCGTTTTTGTAATAGCGATTTTAAAATAGTCGATGCCAATTCCTGACGTTTAGCTTCAACGAGCATTCTTTCCACTCTTTCAAAAAACTGTATATCTTCAGAAGAAATAGCAATCAGCTTGTTCCAGAGAGCCAGAATCTCGTTAAATTCTCCATTTTTAATAAAGCCCTCAATAGAAAGCTTTAAATACTGTGCGCTTTTTTCCGGGTCTTCATCGATTATGGCAGAGGCAAGTTTTTTAGCAACATCTGTATCAAATCTGTCTATCTTTAATAGACTTTCCCATACCGGAGTCGCTTCTCTGTTCCTGCCAAGTCTCTCAAGGCTGGTCGCAAGCGCCTTAAGAGCAATCCTGTTCTCTCCATACTCGAGTACTTTTTCCGCAAGTATTTCCACAATAGCCCATTTATGATTTTTTATAAACAGATCAATCAATAACCTTAATTGAATTGTATCTTCAATTATTCCCAAATGATGGCCGATACACCCTATTAAGTATGAAGCAACAATCGAATCAGGATGTTCATTAAGATGAGCTTTACATTGAGATAACGCATCTTTCAGTAAACCGGTGCTTACAAGACTGTTAAAAATATCATCTAAAATTCTAAATTTTGATATTCCTACGTCCTTGGGATCTATTCTGCCCCATTGTTCTTCTTTAAAAAGTGAACTTAATCTTTCCAATACTTTTTCTTTTTCCATAATTGATCCCTATTTATGATTTTTATAACAGGTTAATAATTTCGTTTTGATTCCGGAATTGATGAAACCTTAATATATTTCTTAATAATTATGATTTTCCAGTATTAAATATTAAAACTTCAAATTCATTGACTTCGTTGATCAATCAATAAAGGAAATTCTGCATATTATAAAAAATAGAATACCCATCGCAATTTAAGGATGGGTATTTTGCTTAAAAATTTAATAAAGAAAAAAATTTAATAATATTGCCGCTTATTGTTTTCCTTTATTTGCAGCTCCCGGCGCAGACGATGCGGGTGCAGTTCCCTCTTTGAATGCTTTATCAAGTTCCTGTCCGTCAAAATTAACTTCATAGATTTCCGTTAATGCCTTCACCTGATCAAAGAATATATATGTATCCTGAGCCGAAGCATCCGGAGTTGCCCTGACTACAAACCGGATTATCTTTAATAGTTTAGTTTGAGGATAGGTCTCCACCTCCTGAGGAATATAAGGAGGGATGTTAGCTATTACAGGCTTCCAGCCAATAAAATTTATAGAACCGAATTTTAAAATATGGACTTCACCTTTCCAGTCTTTTACCCAGCATTCAAGATAATAATCATCTCCTCTGCCATGAACCCAGAGTGATATTCCTCTGGACTGCCCGGGTATCTGAATAGCATTTTCCTGAACATACTTCCCTGTTCTGGAATCATAAGTTGTGATTTTCCTCGTCGGATCATCCCATTGAACTTCAGGGGGAGGAATCAAATGAACAGAATTATACCCGGCATATTTAAATCTGAAATGAAGGCCGAGGATTTTTTTCTTTTCCATGCCTTTCTTGTCAGCAGACCATCTTTCCACCTTTAAATCTGCAGGCCCGCCATCAATGTATTTTAATTCCAACGATGGCGCAGGATCTTTTTTGGGATCCGGATTTTTCTTTGGTACGGATTCCATCGTCCATTCAGCAGGGGTCTCAAAATCCTCAATAACAACCGCTCTCAATTCTTTTGAACTGATATCGGGTGGAATGTTTGTTATTATTTTTGAGTCAGCAGTTTCAGTTCCGGGAAATCCGAAAAAGAAAACTGCTATCAATATAGCTGTTACCGAAAAAACTTTATATTTTATTTTCATATATTTTATGCCTCCTATTCTATTCATCAACAGAATTTTATCTGTAACTTAACTTTCAATTCTACCATGTGTCTTTAATAAAGTCATCGCCTGTGTATTCGGACATATCTGAAATAATTCTAAAATTATCCAAATATACATAGTAAGTGCCTGGCGCTTCAAAACGATCGCTTTCTATAAAAAATGACACGAAATGTAAATTTTTATCCAACATGGCATAAGTCGGCGATTGCGGCATCCATCCCGGAATATTTACGGAAAGTTCTTTCCATCCCCAAAAGTCCAATCTGCCGACTTTTATTTTGTGTAGTTTTCCCCTGTAATCCCTGAATTTGACAAACAGCGTATGTCTTATCTTCCTTCCCAAAGCCCATACTTTTAACTCTTTTGCTTTACCGCGAATTATATATTCATTAGGGGGAAGCACCTCAACTCTGTCATAACCTCTTTCAACAACATATGATTTAATTCCAAGTACATGTTCATTTTTCCTGGTAATGCCATTATCATCTGTAATTTCATCGGGTGTTTCAACGACTTTCCCCTCTTCATCAACAGGTCTCGGTTTCCCCGGAATTTTACGAATTTTCGTATCCCCCAGAGGACTTGTTGAAATTGCCCTCCAATCCTCACAAGCTTCAAAATCGCTCATCCAATCTTCGACCAGTCCAGTGGGCTGTTTCTGAGCGCCTTGTTTTTGAGTGCCAGCCGCTGCAGCAGGGGCCTTAGCATCGCCCTGTTGGGCCTGTACCTGCATATCACCAATTCCCATTAATGCTATTAAACACCCCAGCATAATTATTGGCAGTATTGATTTGACCTCCCTTTTCATGTTTTTACTCCTTGTTAAGTTGTTTTGAAGGCAGCAAATATACTGCCCTAAGTCAGAATTATTATTAAATTTTAAAAAGATATCCCTGATTTATTAAATAAATCAGGCGAATTGATTGATAATAAGCCATCAATTCTGCGAATAAAATATAAAAAAAATTAAAATGTTGTTGCCCTATTTCAGGATAACAATCCAATTGTCCTTATTCTTTTTATCGGTAAAATAATTAAATAAATTAAATATAAATTATATATTCATTTAGAATAATTTATAATAATAAAATATTAACTTCAGATGAATCCATATTTTATAAATTCGGCTGATTTCCTGACATAAATATTCTACTATTAATATTCGCAATGTCAAGAAATTAATAATTTTTAGTTAAAAACAAAATAAGATAATAAAATAAAATTCTAAAATATTTTCCTTGACTAAATATTTGTATTGTACTAAATTAGTGAGTAGGTAAATATAATTCCATTTATTATCCCCATTGTCAAACATTACTATATTGAATAAGTTGATAAACTTTACTTTTCCGATAGAATCACATACTGTTTTATGCCCTTATTCAGTATAAATATTAAAATTATTTCATATAATTTACAACGGGAAAAGGAATAATAATTAATACGTCTTCTTAAATAGTATGAGGCAATTTCTCCTTTAATTTTAATGATCTTAATTAAAATCCTACAAGAGAAAATTATTAATCTGTAAACTCAATATATAATATTGGGTTAAGTTGACAAGTAAGGGTTCATCTGAAGTTAATCAAAACCGGCAAGATTAAATTACACATAAAAAATTATAGAAAGAATAATTTTTATACTAATTAGAAATACAAACGTGAATTTTCAATCGGGATTCCGGATAATATTAAATTAAGTTGTTATATATGGAAATTATAAGCTTACAAATACGTTTAATAATGTATTTAAAAGGAATATTAATATATTTTAAGGGTGATTTATGATTAAACCAACTGAAACTGCAAAAGCTGAAATAAAAAACAATAACGGAAACGGCAATAACAGCAACAACAATGGAAGCAGTTCTTATGAAAAAAAACCGGCTTCCGGAACAGCGAGAAGTTCGTCAAGAGCAAAAACCGAGACTCGTACTGACCGCACAGACCGCACTGATCGTACAGAAAAGAAAAAGACATTCGGGAATGGAAGCGAGACAAAACTCGATCTTGCCGAATTAAAGGATAAAACAATAAGCGAATTAAGCACCATTGCGCGTGAAATGGGAATCGAAGGAGTTTCAGGCTTAAAAAAGCAGGAAATGATTTTTGAAATACTGAAAGCACAAACCGAAAGAAGCGGGCTTATTTTTTCAAGCGGTGTTCTTGAGATTTTAAGCGACGGATACGGCTTTCTCCGTTCGCCGAATTATAATTATCTGCCAGGGCCGGATGATATTTATGTTTCGCCCTCTCAAATCAGGCTGTTCGGATTGCGTACAGGTGATAATGTAACAGGACAGATAAGGCCTCCGAAAGACAATGAAAGATTTTACGCATTGCTCAGAATTGAAGCGGTTAACTATGAAAACCCTGAAAAATTACAGAAAAGAGCGCTGTTTGACAACCTGACCCCGCTCTATCCTCAGAACAGAATCAATCTTGAGACTGAGGCTCACAATGTCAGCATGAGAATAGTAAATATTTTTACACCTCTAGGAAAAGGACAGAGAGCACTGATTGTAGCTCCGCCAAGAACCGGCAAAACAATATTGCTGCAGCAAATTGCAAATTCGATCACAACCAATCATCCGGAAATATATCTGATAGTGTTGCTGATCGATGAACGGCCGGAAGAAGTTACGGATATGCAAAGGTCTGTTAAAGGGGAAGTAATTTCTTCCACTTTTGACGAGCCTGCTTCAAGACACGTACAGGTCTCCGAAATGGTGATGGAAAAAGCAAAACGGCTGGTTGAGCATAAAAAAGATGTTGTAATTTTGCTTGACTCAATAACAAGGCTCGCCAGAGCATATAATCAGGTTGTACCTTCAAGCGGCAAGATTCTTTCCGGCGGCGTTGACTCGAATGCCCTGCATAAACCAAAGAGGTTTTTCGGTGCTGCCAGAAATATTGAAGAAGGCGGCAGCTTGACAATACTTGCGACTGCTCTTATAGATACCGGCAGCAGAATGGATGAAGTTATATTTGAAGAATTCAAAGGAACAGGCAACTGTGAAGTAAACCTTGACAGAAAACTTGTAGACAGAAGGGTGTTCCCTGCAATAGATATCAACAAATCCGGTACAAGAAGAGAAGAACTTTTGCTTGACGAAGAAGAGCTTAGTAAGTTATGGGTACTTAGAAAGGCAATAGCGCCCATGAGCCCGGTAGAGGCAATGGAATTGCTCGTTGATAAAATGAAAGCAACTAAAAACAACAAAGCATTTTTCGGTGCTATGAATTCAGGTGCGTAACAGACAGTAAAATATAACAAAAAAAAATTTTATAAACTTTAATAAATGCAATACTTAGTAAGGAGAGAACCATGAAAGAAGGCATACATCCTGCTTATGAAGAAACAACAATTAAATGCGCATGCGGGCAGGAATTTAAAACAAGATCCACAGTAAAAGATCTGCACGTTGAAATCTGTTCAAGCTGTCATCCGTTTTACACTAAAAAGCAAAAGATTGTAGACAGCACAGGACGTGTAGAGAAATTTAAGAAAAAATACAAAATTAAATAATTTAAACCGCATAATTTAAAGATTGCTGAAAAATTGCAATGTATTCTCATAAAGCCATAAACAAGGAGCTGCAGCCACTTGTTTATGGCTTTATCCATTATATGCCTACTTGTAAAAGCATCTTTTAGTCAGCCTCCCGGAAAAACATTTCAATACATTCTATCCCAGGATCTGACATCCGTTTATCCTATTGCACAGCCTCCACGCTCACCTGAACTTATTCTAATGCACTCACCGAGTTCAAGAACGAATATTTTACCATCCCCGATTTCGCTGTCTCCTGCACCTCTTGTGATTGCGCTTATAGTTTTTTCAAGAAATGCATCGTTTACGGCAATCTCAAGTTTTACTTTACGTAGAAGGTTGTCAACTTCCTTGACTCCGCGATAAACCTCGGTTATACCTTTCTGTCGACCGCAACCTAATACTTCAGTTATAGTCATGAGATGGACCTCTTCTCTTTCAAGTTCCTCTTTAACTGCTTCCAGTTTATGCGGTTTAATAATTGCAATTATGTATTTCATAATTTAATCTCCTCCTTATTCCATTACGGTATAGCCGGCTTCATGATGCTGTGTCAGATCAAGACCGATATATTCGTCTTTACTGTCTACTCTCATGCCAATAATCGAATCCACTATTTTAAATATTATAAAAGTGCCGATGGCGGAAAAAATAACGGCAACCGCGACAGTTATAGCCTGAACAAAAAGCTGTTTCGGATTCCCGTAAAAAAGTCCGTCAGCTGCACCAGGATTTATTTCCCTAGTTGCGAATAAACCGGTTAGTATAGCTCCTGTTATGCCGGCAATGCCGTGAACTCCGAAAACATCGAGCGAATCATCATATCCGAATTTTGGTTTAACTTTTGAAACAAAAATAAAACCAAATATACTGCCGCATGCTCCAATAATGATTGACGCAGATGGTGTAACATAACCGGCAGCAGGTGTAATTGCAACAAGACCTGCTACAATACCTGTAATCACTCCGAGCACAGTCGGCACTTTGTTAACAAGCCAGTCGATGATCATCCATGTAATTGCAGCAGATGCTGCCGCAGTGTTTGTATTTAAAAATGCTGAAACTGTTACAGGCCCGACAGACAGCGCGCTGCCCGCGTTAAAACCAAACCATCCGAACCAGAGAAAGCCGGCGCCTAATACTGCAAATGGAAGATTATGAGGCGCTTTGCCTATAGTTAAACCCACCCGCTTTCCGAGTAACACAGCCATGACAAGAGCAGATGTACCCGCGGTTATATGAATTACTGTACCGCCTGCAAAATCAAGGGCGCCCAGTTTAGCAAGCCACCCGTCCGGAGACCAGACCCAATGAGCCATAGGATCGTAAATAAATGTCGTCCAGAGAAGTATAAACGCAATAAATCCGCTGAACTTAACTCTTTCCGCAAAAGCGCCTATAATGAGTGCAGGCGTAATGACAGCAAACATCATTTGAAATAACATGAAAAGCTGATGAGGGATTGTCTGTCCGAGTACAGGTTCCATGCCCACATTGTTAAGAATCGCAAAATCAAGACTACCGATAATTCCCCCAAAATCAGGGCCAAACGCAAGACTATAGCCGAACAATACCCATTGTATTGAAACAAGAGCAAGAATAACGAATGTCTGCATGAGCATAGAAAGAATATTTTTTTTACGTACAAGACCGCCATAAAAAAATGCAAGTGTAGGAGTCATCATCATAACAAGCGCTGTTGCAATCAGCATCCACACAGTGTCCACATAATTTATCATATTAGAACCTCCAGATTTCAAATAATTATTATACTTTGTATATTTAAATGTAATAATTATTTGTTTTATCAAAGCTATATGCTTTATAAATAGTGCCAATTAATAACTCAGTCAATATTAGAATTCTAAAATGACACATTTTGGACGCTAATTAACATTAGGTTAATATAGTTGTAATATGTTTGTAACAAACGAGCGGGGATTGCACAAAAATAGCAACTAACGTCATGAACTATTATGCTAAATTGGCGAATATCTTTTTATCCGAACTTTACAAGGCCGATAAGTTCGTCAAGGTTGGGGCTGAGTTCTTTATTAACAAGTCTGCCTTTGACGGAGCGAGCTCCATCCTCAATTAAAATTTTATTTGCGGACGCACTTTTAGGATATTCTTTATATTCTGTAACAAACAGCGGGGTACTTAATTTTTTTGCTGATTTTGCCGCCTCGAAAATTCCGCCGTCCAGTACTGATTCCACAATATATACTGCATAGGAAAGCGCACATATAAGCCTGTTTCTAATAAATGCATTATATTTGTCTGGTTCCTCGGAAGGATAAAAAGGCGAAATGATAAGGATATTATCTGTATTATAAATATCCTGCAGTATATCCGGAATTTTAAAGTGAAATATTCCATGAGGAAGAATTGCGATTGTCTTTCCGTTGTTTAAGACAGTGCTTCTATGAGCAATATCCGATCCTTTAGCCATGCCGCTTATTGTAACGATTTTATGTTCAGCTAGTTCCTTTGCGGCAAGAAACGCAATGGTTTGCCCTCTTTCGCTTAAATCTTTTTCGCCGAGTATTGCCGCGCTCTTTTCTTTAAGTATGCTTTTATTTCCATGCGTATATAAAACCGGAGGCAGGGTTGTATTTAACTTGTCATGAAATCTTTTTGGGTAAATGTCTTCAAAAAAAAATATGGGATCGATCCCGGAATCTAAAAGAGTATGGTAATCAATTTCGATTCTATATAAAGACTTCTTAGCATTATCAATCGCGCTTATAATATTTTCGTGAAAAGCGAACTCCTCTTTAATTTCATTCGGTGCTAAGCTGAAAAGATCTGTTATTGATAAGCCGAAAGACTTCAATTTATCGTAAATAATTTTAAGATTCGCGGGCCCGATTCCCTTTGATTGCTCAAGCGCTATCCAGTATTTCTGACTGCTCATTTTCTTTTCTGAATATTATTCCTGTTTATTTAAGTTGCTGCAAAGGAAACATGTCCCTTCCATTGAATAGAGAAATCTTATGCAGATTGCGAGATTTCTTACCCCGGCATTTCCAGGAATGGCTGTTTTGCAGCAAGTCAATAATATAAAAATATTGAATTTTTATTTAATTAAAAAATCAAGTTAAAAAATGCTATTCTTTTTTTTGATAAAAGTATTTAATGTTTTATAACAGGAGGGGAACAAGCAGCCGCGCTTGTTCGCTTTTGCGGACAGTGAGGAAAGTCCGAACACCACAGGGCAGGTCGCCGGGCAACACCCGGGCGCCGTGAGGCGATGGAAAGTGCAACAGAAAATATACCGCCCCGCGAGGGGTAAGGGTGAAATGGCGAGGTAAGAGCTCACCGCGCAAACGGCAACGTTTGCGGCATTGCAAACCCCGTCCGGTGCAAGATCAAATATGCGGCCGTATGAGGGCTGCCCGTCCGAGGCCGCGGGTAGATCGCAAAGAGGTGCATGGCAACATGCGTCCAAGATGGATGGCTGCATAAACAGAATTCGGCTTATGGTCCCCTCCTGTTATTAAAAAAATTACTAAATAAAACAGATTTAATAAAAATATTTGAACCGTATTTTAAAAAAGAGGGTCTAAATTGTTAATCATAAAAAACCTCTTAAAATATTTAACTGCAGAGGTCATAGAAATCTATGGATATATGACCTCTGTGGTAAATATTTAAAATATAATTTCTTCACAAAAAATATAAATAAAGTGCCATGATTTCCAAAAAGGTTATAAAAATAATATTATGGATTATGCAAATGCATAAGTATTTTTTATTAATTATTTCAGTATATATATTAAGCATATGCCTTGCAAATGATCTAAAAGCTGAAGAAATACTAACATGGAGCGATTGCGTTCGGATTGCAGGTGTGAACCATCCGGAACTGCAGTCTGCAGCCGAAAAAACCGAACAGTCTAAGGCAAATATCGGTATTACAAGAAGCACAATGCTTCCGCAGATTGATGCAAATGCTGGTGTATCAAGATCTAAAACAAGCACCGAAAGCGCCAGGACTGACGGAACTACAAACAGTTATTCTTACGGTATCACAGGAAAACAGCTTCTTTTTGACAGTGCAAAATCACTTTATGATATAAAAAGCTCTCAGAAACAGCTGGAAGCACTGAATTATGATTATCAGACAGCTTCCTCGACAGTCCGGTTAAGTTTAAGAAAGGCATTTATACAACTATTACGTGCGCAGGAATTACTCGGCATTAGCAAAGAAATTGCCGCAATAAGGAAAAAAAATTTTGAACTCGTACAAATGCGTTACAGAGCAGGCGTGGAAAACAAAGGATCGCTTTTAACCGCTGAAGCGAACATGGCGCAGTCTGAACATGAAGTTTCCCAGGCAGAAAGAAGTGTTTCCCTTGCCCAGCACAGCCTGATAAAAGAAATGGGCTTAATGGATTTCAGACCGCTCAAGGCTAAGGGCGATTTTAGTGTCAAGACGGAAAAGGATAAACCGGATATAGCAGGCCTCGCGAATATAAATCCGTCAGTGCGAAAAATCGTAAGCCAGCGTGAAGCAGCAGACTACGACATCAAGTCTGCAAAGCTGGATAATTCGCCGAAAATATACGGCCAGTTGAGCGCCAACAGGACAGGCACACAATGGCCGCCTCAAAACAGCGAATTGTCAGCAGGACTGCAAATGTCATTTAATCTATTTGAGGGAGGCAAAAGTTATTATGAGGTATCAAAATCCCATGCTGCCTACAACCAGCTTACTGCCGATGAAAAAAGCACGCGCGGCACAATTATGCTGAATCTTGAGCAAAAATGGAATACTCTGGAAAATAACATGACATTGGTAAGTGTCCAGTCTAAATTTTTAAAAGCAGCGGAAGAACGCGCTGTAATTGCCGATGCCCAGTATTCAATAGGCTCTATTGTCTTTGACAACTGGATAATTATTCAGGATGCTCTGGTTAATGCAAAAAAAAATTTTTTAGATGCAGAGGCAAATGCTCTTTCTGCAGAAGCGGAATGGATACAGGCAAAAGGAGGAACTCTGATCTATGGCGAATAAAAAACGCAAAATTTTCGCTGGACTCATAGTGTGTGTAATTTTAATAATAGGTTTAATATATATTTTCGGCGCCAAGAAGACTCCTGCGGTTACACAAAAAATTATTAATCCATATTACGGAGTTATTAAAACCGCTGTATCCACAACAGGTACGATTTTACCGCAGAATCGTCTCGAAATAAAACCTTCCATAAGCGGCAGAGTGGAAAAAATTCTCGTGAAAGAAGGAGACCATGTTAAGGCAGGGCAAACGCTTATCTGGATGAGTTCAACCGACAGGGCGGCTCTTATTGACGCAGCGCGCGCTCAGGGAGGTGCACAACTAAAATATTGGGAAGATGTTTATAAACCAATACCAATTATAGCTCCCATTACAGGTACCGTAATTGTAAGAGCTGTGGAACCCGGGCAGACAGTCACAACAACAACTTCCATCATTGTTTTATCCGACAGGCTTATCGTCAAAGCAAATGTTGATGAAACGGATATCGGAAGAATAAAGAAAGGACAGACTGCCGAAATATCCCTTGATGCTTATCCCGATGTTAAGGTTAATGGCCGCGTTAATCTTATTAAGTATGAATCAACCACTATCAACAATGTCACCACCTATGAGGTAGAAATCATTCCGGATAAAGTCCCTGCTGTATATAAGTCAGGAATGAGCGCAAATATCAGCATAATCGATAAATTCAAAAATAATGTTCTGCTTATTCCGGATACAGCGATCATTCATGAGGACCAGCAAACATATGTGCTTATCGGTCGCGGGAAAGACCAGAAACCTGAGAAAAGACTGATAAAGACAGGATTGAACGACGATCAACATGTAGAAATATTATCGGGTTTATCCGAAAGCGAGAAAATAATCATCATACAAAAATCCTTTGTTACAACCGAAAAAAACAATACCGGAAGCCCTTTTATGCCATCGAGAAAAAAATAATATTTCCGCCTTACAACCAATATGATAGAATTAAAAAACATAAGCAAGATTTATAAAACCGGACAGGCGGAATTCAAGGCTTTGGATAATGTTTCCCTTGAAATTAAAGCCGGTGAATTTGTTGCTATTATGGGGCCGTCCGGTTCCGGAAAATCAACCATGCTCAATATTCTCGGCTTTCTTGATAAGCCCGATTCCGGGTCTTATCTCCTTCTGAATAAAGAAATTTCTAATCTGGAAGACGACGAATTATCCATTCTTAGAAACCATATCGCTGGGTTTGTGTTTCAGCAGTTTCATCTTCTGCCGAGAATGACAGCACTCGGCAACGCAGAGCTCCCGCTGATTTATGCCGGCAAGAGGGACATGAAACATGCCGCTAAAGAAAAAATCAGGGATGTCGGCCTTGCTCACAGAGAAAGCCACTCTCCTAATGAAATGTCGGGCGGAGAACAGCAGAGAGTGGCGATTGCCCGCTCAATGGTAAACGAACCACTTATCATATTCGCGGATGAACCCACAGGAAATCTTGACACCAGAAGCGAAGAGGAAATCCTCGCCATTCTTGACGGCCTTAATGAAAACGGAAAAACAATCATTATGGTTACGCATGAGGATGAGATCGCAAAGCATGCTAAACGGATTATACGCATGCGCGACGGCCGGATTGTTTCCGATGAAAAAAAAATAAGCCGAAAAAAAATAAAGACAACAGAAATAAACGTTAAACCTATTAATGAAGCTCTTTCAAAAACACACAGCACTTTCGGCAAAGCTGAATTTATGGATTTTATATTACAAGCAACAGGGTCTATTTTTGCCCATAAAATGCGTTCATTATTATCTATGCTCGGCATACTAATCGGTGTTGCTGCAGTCATTTCAATGATGGCACTCGGGGAAGGAGCGAAAGAATCCGTCTCCGAGACATTAAGCTCGCTCGGTTCAAATATTCTTGCGGTAATGCCCGGCTCGCGCCGCCAGCATGGCGTTGCCATGGAAGCCGGATCAGTAACGCGTATTGAGATGCAGGATGCGAATGCCATCTCCCAGTTGAAGGAGGTCAAAGGGGTCTCTCCCACCGTTGCGGGACGTGCTCAGATCGTATTTATGAACAATAACTGGAATACAGTTATTCGGGGCGTCGGCACCCAATATGAGACGATGAGAAACTCCGAACCTATACTTGGACGATTTTTTAATGATAATCAGCTGCGAGCCAGAGACAAAGTGGCGCTCATAGGGACCACAGTAGTAAAAGAACTATTCGGAGACATATACCCGATAGGAAAAGAAATAAAAATAAATAAAATTAATTTTATTATAATCGGAGTTCTGCCTCAGCGCGGCGCCTCTTTTTTCAGAGATCAGGATGATGTTATTATTGTGCCGGTTACCACGGCCATGTACAGGCTTTTAGGGAAGACATACCTTGATTCCATAGATGTCGAAGTGAAAGACCCTGCTCTTATAGACAGCGCAATCTCATCCATTAAAAAGCTTATTATCAAGCGCCACCGCCTTACACCCGACAAAGAAAGTTCTTTCGAAGTCCGGGATACAACAGAAATCAGGGATATGATGACAAGCACAACCAGGACTTTCAGTATTCTTTTAGGATCCGTTGCCGCTATATCTCTCCTTGTAGGCGGAATCGGTATAATGAACATCATGCTCGTGTCAGTCAAAGAGCGCACAAAGGAAATCGGCCTTCGCAAGGCTATCGGTGCAAGAAGAGCGGACATACGCCTTCAGTTCTTAATAGAGTCCGCACTCATGACGCTCTCGGGCGGCCTTGCAGGCATAGTTCTCGGAGCCGGGATTTCCACACTCTTATCCGTAATAGCAGGATGGTCTGCATCAGTTTCGCTCTTTTCTATACTGCTCTCTTCCGGATTCTCTGTTCTCGTGGGCGTGTGCTTCGGATTTTATCCCGCCGTACAGGCTTCCAGGCTGAATCCTATTGAAGCCCTAAGATACGAATAAAAATTCACTTGACAATTGGCCATTTTTTTGCGACATTTGACATAAAGAATGAATAAACACTTTAGGAGCAGACATGAGCTATCAGGCTGTTTTAAAAGAGCTGGGATTAAAAATGCTTAAAGCCACGCCCCTGGACTTCGTGAAAGCCGCTCGTGACGGACTTCCAAAAAAATCAATAGATGCTTTAGCGAAAAAACTGGATGTAAGTCTATCAAATCTTGCAAAGTACCTTCATGTTTCAGAAAGAACATTACAGCGTTACGGACCGGAAAAAATTCTTTCGACCGATATATCTGACCGTATTCTTCAAATAACCAAAGTTTACACAAGATGTCTTGACATTTTTGAAGACAATAAAGTCGCTGCAGCATGGCTGAAAGAGCCTTGTACGGCATTTGGAAATATACCTCCAATTGATCTGCTTGATACATCGACAGGTATTGAAATGCTGTTGGATGAATTAACGCGTCTTGAGTACGGAACCGTGTCTTAATGCATTTATACAGAATATCGAAAAGCAAATATGCGAATGATACCTCTGGCGAAGGTGCCCGCAGAGCAGGAGGGAGATGGAATTTGAAAGGAACGCCCGTAATTTATACTTCGGATTCGACAGCACTCGCAACACTGGAAGTGATTGTCCATACACCATTAAACCTGTTGCCCAAAGAAATGTCCATAACAGTCTTTCAACTGCCGGATAATCTGCGTATTGATAAGCTCCCCGACTCCAGGCTTCCAAAAAACTGGCAAAAATATCCTGCACCTGTTATGCTTGCACAGATAGGGACAGAATGGATCAATAAATGCACTTCTGCTGCTATGGCAGTGCCATCGTCAGTCACACCTTCAGGCGAGGGAAGGAATTATCTGCTTAATCCGCGCCACCCGGACTTTAATAAAATAAAAATTATATCTGCAACTCCTTACAAATTTAATGACAGATTTTATAAGATATAATATTTTACAAATGAAATTTTTCAGTTAAAAATCCCTGGCTGGTGCATCTCCGTGCAAACTCGTCATCGATTGCCTTTAAGACAGTACCCTTTTGCATCCCCCATTTCGGAGCAACCAGCGAAGCCGCGGCCCTGTCGCCTAAAAGCCTGTGAATCAATATATCCGGCCTGAGCCTCTCAAGAAAGTCGCAGACTGTTGATACATATTCCTTAAAAGTAATAAGCTTCACCTTCCCCTCGTTATAATATTCCTCAAGTCTGGTATCCTTGATTACATGCAGATGATGAATCTTTACTCCGCTGACGGGAAGAGCAGAGATTTCCCTTGCTGTTTCCATCATATCATGCCATGACTCACCCGGAATACCCAGTATAACATGAAGACAGACTTGAATTTTTCTATTGTTGGCACGCAGCACCGCGTCTTTAGCAGTTTCGTAGGAATGTCCTCTGTTAAGGAATAAAAGACTTTTTTCATGCATAGTCTGCATGCCTACTTCGAGCCAGAGTTCAAAGTTTTCTTTTGCATATCCGGATATCAAATCAAGTATCTTCTCCTGCAGGCAATCCGGCCTTGTGGCAATCATGAGTCCCGTTGCGTCCTTAACAGCGACCGCCATATCGTAAAGTGATTTTAATTTATTAACGCTTGAATAAGTGTTAGTGAATGCCTGAAAATAGGGAATGAATTTTGTAGCCGCATCTGATCTTTTAAAGCCTTTCTTCGCGTTTTCAATCTGGACAGCAATATCATCCGAAGCAATGGCGCTCGGCGATGCTGATCCATCCTCAGCGCAGAAAATGCAGCCTTCAGTCCCGACAGTACCGTCCTTGTTCGGGCAGGTGAATCCCGCATTTATCGGAAGCTTTAAAACCCGGGAGCCGTATTTTTTCCACAAATAATCTCCAAAAAAATTATACGGTTTGGTTGATTGATTCCAGTGATTATAAGGATTTTTCTTTTTTATTGCCGGCAAAATATGAATTCTTTAAATATTGATTATTTTGATATTTACCTGGGTCGAGCAGTACCTGCGAAACCTTTTTTGCTTTTATTACCCGAAGATTATTATTAAGATTAACGATAAACAGGCCTTCTTTAAAATTAATCTTTATTTTTTCCTTCTCCCAATATACTATTTTTCTCTTTCTTTTCTCTGAATATCTTTCTTTTTTAATTCTTTTAGTTATATATGCTTCATCGAAAGATTTAATAAGTTTTGCAAATGTTTCAGGACCCGGGGATAGCGCCATCATCAGAGCTTCTTCAAGAGCCTGATTCTTTTCAACCGGAAGTATAATAGGAGTATTCAAGTTTGCTTTACCGGCTTTAAAGTGCAATAAAATTTTTTCCGGCTTTTCCTTTCTTTGACTTGTGATATTTTTAAGTTTAAAATTATTATTAGCATAATTTGAATATTTATCCAATAAATTTGTAAATATCGGCTCATTGCCAGTTGCTTTCACGGCCTTAATTAAATTCCTTTTTGCTTCTTTATTTTTATTCACCTTATATAAACTTACACATTTTTTAAAATGATTCTCAGCTTTTATTATCCGTTCTTTTAAAATAATATAAGGGTCAATTAAATCCGAATATGATTTGTAATAATTTTTTTCTATTTCATTTATTATATTCACAGCCTTTTCAGGAAAACATTTCCTAAGATAATATATTGAAATTCTTGATAATTTGATCAAATCAATTATTTCCGCGTTATCATTTGTCTTTTTCAACCAGAATCCTGAAATATCAACTCCGAATATTTTTTCTATGCTTTTAAGAATGGCCGCATATTGAGTATCGACAATCTTTTGCTGATATTCCGGATCCCTTAATCTAACCTCTTCAGCCGGATTTGAAATGAATCCGCATTCAAAAATAACGGAAATCGGAAAATCAGTAAAGATGCTGAAACGGTCATCTGCTACAGCTCCATAATCCCAGTTGTTTAATCTGATTCCTTTTAGCGGAATATATTCCTTCAATTTATAGGCAATACTTTTAGAGAGTCCTGATAAATCGTATTTATTATATAATGTCAAATAACCTTCATGAGAACTGCTTATATATGTAAGATATCTGTTCCCTGCCTCATCGCATGTTACATGAATGCCGGGCATATTGATCATTCCATCGGTTTTCAGCAGACTAGAGACATTATTAAGATGTTCGCTTAATATTATAAATGCTTTTTCAGATTTTGCGAATCGCACCGTCTCCGAAAAAGATATTCTTCTATATTCATTGCTTTCCCCTTTTAACACACGCATATATTCATCATTTGAGACTACTTTAATATATTTATTACTTAATAATAATCTATAAAGTTTTCTGGCAAATTGAATCGAATAATATTCTTCAGGAAAGCCTGTGGAGCTTAATCTGCCGGTAACTTCACCCTCCCATTTTCCGTTGTTCAACCTGCCGTGAGCCGGATCAAAAAAGACTATTATTTTTCCCCCGCTGTTTAATTTATTGTATAGACCGCCATAGACTTCATCGATTTGAGCAAGTATATCTTTTATTTTGTTGAGATTAGTAATATTGTTTTCGTTATCAATAATTGATGCGATTATAGAATCCTGATGCAGGCTGCTTGTAGCATTTAAAGAAAATAAAGGCAGATAAAATATAAAAATTGCGAGCACTGCTGATGAAAAAACAATTGCTTTTAATCTCATATTCTTATTAAAATAGTCCTACTTAAATTTAAGCGCAAATAATATCGCGCATTTTATAATATTATATAACCAGTTTGTTTACAATATTAATATCGAACATTTCAAGAAAAAGATTGCATTTTTGTGCTAAATAGTTAAAAAGTAATATAACTTAATCTTTTCTATACTTATGTTAAGCAAAATTCATAAACCGGCTTCGATACTGTCCAAATATACAGGCAGGAATAGGGGATTAAATCAATTAAAAGGGTATATAATTTTATTTGCGAGAAAAAATTATGAAAGATGACATTAAATATGAAAAATTATCCCAGAGCATTAAATCGGAGATCAATAAATATTATAATAAAGAAAAGAAAAAAAACAGCGGTTTGACAATAGAAGACGCCATGTTCCGGTGGTTTGATAATGTTTTTGATAAGTGGATCGCTAAAACATATTTAAAAGGCCGCCTAAAAGATAAGAGGAAGTATTTTCGGCTTGACATTGAAATACCGGTAAGGATTACAAAAACTCTGATTGAATCTTCAAAAGAAGAAGCTGCCGCATTAGATCTTGTGGGTACTATTCAAAATATCAGCAGAGGGGGATTGTATTTCAAATCAAAAAATCATATTGAAATTTCAAGCATTATAATGATAAAGATTGATCTTTCAAGTGCTGATAGAAAGTTAAATGATGTAGAAGCACTAGCTATGGTAATCCGATCGGACAAACTGCACAAGAATGAATTTGGAATCGGATTAATGTTCAGCAGCATTTACGATAAAAATAAAGAAAATTTGGATTTGTTTATCTTTAGAAATGTGGCTCATCATATGCCTTTATATCAGAAGTAAATTTATTACTATAATGAATCACGGGATTTTCTTCAAAAAAATAAATTAGGTGTGTTTAAAAGTAATGGCAATAAAAAAGAAGAAATCTACAAAAATGAAAAAATCAGGTTCGCGGGTAAAGAAACCATCCAAAGTCAGCGCCAAAATAAGTAGAAAAACCTTAGACAAATATATATTTGAAGATGAATTAGATTCTCATAATATTAAAACAACCGAAATCGAACCGGATGAACTGGATTTTGATGAAGATGAAGTTGAACTTGACGACGAAACGGAAGATATTGAATTAGACGAATCGGATGTCAAGACTAAGGCTTTAAAAAAGAATAAAGCTATATTTCGCGACTCCTCAATATCATGGTATCTTGAGCAAATCAATAAAATACCTCTTTTAACCAGAGAAGAAGAAAACAGACTTGCGAAAGCTTCCAAAGCCGGTGATGAGAAAGCAAAAGATAACCTGATTAAAGCAAATTTACGGTTTGTCGTTACAATCGCAAAAAAATATCAAACCAGCGGGATTTCACTTCTCGATCTTATCAATGAAGGGAATATGGGACTGATTAAGGCCGCGGAAAAATTCGACCCTGACAGAGGTTATCATTTTATATCCTACGCGATCTGGTGGATAAGACAGGCCATCATCCTAGCGATTTCACAAAAAACATCGCTGATCCGCCTGCCGGTAAACAGGACAGTCGACATTCAGAAAATTGAAAAAGTACACAGAAAACTCGAAAACCAGCTTGGCAGGGAACCGACAGCAGCGGAAATATCCGCGGAACTGGATATGGATGATGATGAAGTAAACTATCTCAGGAGCATCAGCCAGGAGTATGTGTCACTGGATTCATCGCTGGGTGATTCAGAGGAAATGTCCGTACTCTCCACCATGGAGGATTTCGGAACCGAATCACCTGACAAAAAAGTACTGGACGAATCTTTAAAAGACGCCCTTAACTCAGTTCTTGAAACTTTAACGGAATCAGAAAGAGATATTTTAAAAATGCGATTCGGCCTCAATGGCAAGAAACCGATGTCTCTGCAGCAGATAGGAGACAAGTTTAATTTATCCAAAGAAAGAATCAGACAGATCGAAAAAAAAGCAATAAGACGGCTTCGCCATCCTTCCAGAATTCAGCAATTAAAGACATTTTTCGGGAAATAAAACATGCGTTATTTACTTTTAGGACTCGTGTCCGGAATCATATTCAGCCTTGTCCCAATTTGGACTTCGTCCGGTGCCGTTGAAATATATCCGGAATGGCATAGTGATATTGACTCTATAAACTATATCGAAGGATCCCCGAATTCTCTTCTGCCTGACACGGAAATTCCCTTAATAAACCATTTAGAATTTTACCTGATTTCATTAAAAGGCAAATTATTAAAAAAAATAAATTTTGATAATCATTTGATATCCATAAGCAATAACGGTGCATACTACGCACAGTATGATAAAACAGGCAGCCATGTTGAGCTCTTAAATACAATCGGTGATAAATTCTGGAGGATTAAATCAAGAGAATATCCCTATGTATCCTCCACAGGAAAAATAATTCTGCTGATGAACGGCGATCACAGCAGGATCAGGATAATGGATATAAACGGAAATCCTGCGGGTGCAACAGAAATTCACGGCGCTTTATGTACAGTTATTGCTTTATCGCACGAGTCCGATTATTCCGGACTTGGTTTTTTAAACGGAAGTTATTATTTAATGAACGACAAAGGTGAAATCATTAACAACGGAACCACACCGGACTCCTCTATTGTGAAAGGAATTGCGATAAGCGCTAATGGAAATTATTTTGTTATTCATTACGGTAATAGAAAAGGAGATTTCTTAAGATTAATAAATAATGCGCGCAATAAACATTACACCCTGCAGTTAAAACATATTCATTTAACAAAAACTGCAATAAGTGTAAAGGATAACGGCAATTACGCGGTAATTGATTATGACAGAATCATAATCTGCGCGGACGATAAAATTGAACGGATATTAAAAATCCCGCTCATGAGTCCCGGTCTTTCCTCAATTAATTTTATAAATAATATGTACTTTGCCAGCTATACTAACGCTGATGGCCATGCGAACTTTTGTATTTTTCTTGATGATGGGACATTTCTATTCCATAAAATTTTCTTCAAGGAAACTTTTATCGAATCACGAATTCATAAAAACACCATTTTTTTACAAGGATCAGAAAATCTGTTCTGCTACAGCCTGCTCATGCCTGACGATGATTAACAGATCATAACTACTTTTCGTCGTCTTTTTTACCTTTAAATAAAAAATTAACAGGATGTTTTTTTAATTCCCGCGATATTTCATCAAGAGTAGAAGCTGTTTTTCTGAAGGAGGTAAGAGTTAATCCGATGTCTTTTTGGGAATCGGTAAGTATCTGATTGAGGGTTGTAACACTGTTCGCCAGATTTGTAACCAGAAGTTTTATATTGCTTTTACTGTCCAAAGAAATACCTTTAAATACATCAACCATATCAGCCAGATTAGCAAGTAAAACGTGAGCTTCCTGTAAAATTGTATCCAGATTTACATATTCTATTCCTTCAATAACAGAAGCTTTGCTGATAAGTTCACCTTTCTTTTCAGGATTCCGTATCTCAATTTCAGGTTCACCAATTATATTCTGGTTCTGAATAATAGCGGAACAATCCTCAAAAATTTCAATGTCTCTTTTAATTCTCATTAAAGCAAGGAAATGAAGTGTTGGTTTGTAAACAGGTTTTATCTCTATTATTCTTCCAACTTCGTATCCTTTTACCTTTACAAGAGTCCCTTTTTTAATTGATTTTATATTCTCAACTTTCAGATATACATCGACTGTAGAACTGGCAAGAGAATAACCCAGTTTCAGAACGACGAACAATAAAATAATTATAATTGGAACAATTATGAAAACTGCTACTCTTATTTCATTTTTACTTAATTTCATTTAAGTACCGGCTTCCCTAATTAAATTGATCTGTCTGTTAAAAATAAATAATACGCAACACACCTTGATCTGCATTCAGCATAGTGTATCACAGTATAATATTTATTACTAATTAATTCAATTTCAATTTTCAATAAAATTAGAATATTTTAATATCATATATTAAATGCGGAAAATTCAAATTATAGATAAAATATTAAGAAATATTCAATTATAAAGTTTTCCTTTATGTTAATATAACTTTTTAATAATTTGTTGTCGACAAAAAGATGATGTATCAATAAAATGTCCGCAACATTGACTACTATTGGAGTACACTTAGTGCAAAACAAAAAAAATAAAATCGCAGTATTAAAAATAGAGATTGATCGTGATCTTTATGAAAAATATAAAAAGGCTGTTAAAGGAAAAAATCAGATGCTAAAAGGATATAATGATAATCTTTTCCTTAAAGCTGTAAAAGAAGAATTAAGAAGAGAAAAAATAGACTAATACATCAGATTATAATTCTGCCATCGGGCCGTCAGGCAATAAATTAAAATACTGGTGTAAATACCGGTTATCTGTTAAAGAAAAGTCCGCCCGTGAACCAGTAAAGACAATATGTCCTTTATGCAGCATGATGAATTTATCAGCCAAATCAATAAATAGTTTCGGATAATATGTTATAAAAATCGCGGACATTGCTTTGGTTAACAATATTTTTTTTAATGCCTGAAAAAAAATTTGAATATTAAACAGGCACTGGCCGTCGATCGGATGTTCAAGCAATAACATTTCAGGGCTTAATATTATCGATCTCAAAAAGGCTGTCTTTAGCCTTTCGGATCTTTTCAGATATACCGGCCTTTTATTTCTGCAGTCCGTAAGATTCATTTCTTTTATATGGTTATCAACCAATTCCTCGATTTCAATAGTCGATAAATTTGAATGATATTTTAACGGCAAAGAAATATTTTCTAATACGGACATATTACTGATCAACCCATAGTCTCTCTGAAGATATCCTAAGTCTTGTCTATATCTGTGAGTTTCAAGATAATTTAAAGATTTTATTGATTTTCCCTTATATAATATATTTCCTTCATATCCTTGCGTCAATCCGGCAATTATAGGGCATAAATTTATTATTCCTGAATCCTCCGGACCGAAAATTACCACACTCTCTCCTTTTCTCACAGAGAAGGAAACGTTGAGAAGCGACTCATATTTTTGCGATTTATATGAAATATTTTCAAGTTTTAATAATTCGATCTCTTCCAATGCGAATAATCCTTTTGATTTATTTTAAAAATACAACATTGCTGAAATCAACGCATTTATTAAAAATATTATCCAAACTGTCCTTATTACAGCACGGCTTACATAAATGGGAATTTCAAAATATGCATTGGGCATGAATCCGTAATAGCACGATATTAATGGGATGAGAATGCCGTATATTGTGCTTTTTACCAGTGTAATTACAAGGTCTTCAAAACTAAAGGCGTCCATAACTGTTGTTAAAAAATTATCGATTGGAATATAAACAGTTGTCACTGCAATTAAATAGCCGCCCAGAAAACCTACAATATCAAAAATGATAATGAGTGAAAAAATTGAGAAAATTGAAGCAATAATCCTGGGGAAAACTATATAAAGCTTGGTATCGATTCCCATAAGTTCAAGTGAAAAAATTTCATTATGTTGTTTTTGCGTCGCAATTTCAGTAGTAATCGCAGAGCCCGATCGTGTAATTACAATGATCGCAGTTATCAGCGGGCCAAGTTCCCGTGCGATGATCAGCACAAGAAGGTTACCTATAAATCCCTCAATGCCGAATTTCGGAAAGTTCTCCGTAGCCTGAATGATTACTGTACCGCCTATCAGAATAGCAATGGATGCAACAAGAGGCATCGCGTCTATTCCTGTGAACTTAGTTTGATTGACTGCAATGGTAAAAATGGATCTGAATCTCAGATGCTTTATGGATTTAAACGAAATGATAATTGAAATAATATATGTGTTAAAATTTTTTATTCCGTTCCAGAAGGATGATATCTTTCTGCTTATCAAATACTTTCTCCCTTAATAAAAAGGCATTATTATTTTTAAGTTGATTTTATGAACCTATTCACCTAATTAGGTCTATTAAAAACAATAGAACAGAAGGCGGAACTTAATCAGCCGTTCCATTCTGCGGGAATTATAATAATATATGTATTTTACTAAAAGAAATATTTATATACTGCTGTTCTCATATATATTTTTATTAATTTTAATTTATTCAAGCAAAAATTTCAATAGAATAAATTACTTATTATATGATTTAAAAAATTTATTTTCTTATAATAAGGAATCAAAAGTAAATAATGATTTTAAAATTATTAATATTTTTGATAATAAATATATAAGATCCTATAAGGCCGTTTCTGAAGATTTTATTCATTTTGGAAATTCTCTGTTTATAAAAGCCAAAAGAGGAAACTCAGTAAAAAATATCGCAAAAAAATCCATAGTATACACTCATTTTTACAACTCATCCAGACTCAGAAACGCTATTATGGAAAATAATGGTTTAACTAATGACATTCTAACACAGGACATGTTTTTGTATATTCCCCATTCAATTCCAGCAATAATTCGTGATACGAAAAATAAAAAGATGCCTGAATTAATCTATACAAGGGGATTATATTTTACGGGTATCTCCGCTGGAAGTGAAAATTTTTTAAACACGCTTTCCATGTTCAGGAATGTCGGTATAAACACAATCGTCTTTGACGCGAAGGATGTTACCGGCGAAGTAAATTATTACAGCAATGTCCCCGACGTGCAGAAATACAATACGCATGAAAAAAGGCCAATTGAAAATATAGACAAAGTTCTAAGAGTTCTAAAACAAAATGGTTTTTACTCAATTGCAAGAATCGCTGTATTCAGAGACCATTTGCTTTTTAATAAAAATACTAATTACGCGATCAGATCAAAGAGGACAGGAGGTGCATGGAACAACTCCAGGGAAAAATGGTGCGATCCGACTAACAAGTATGTTCAGGATTACAACATTCAACTTGCACTTGAACTCGCGGGAAAAGGTGTAGATGAAATACAATTCGACTATATCAGATTTCCCACAAAAGGTGATTTATGGGATGCAGTGTATGCTTATCATTACGGGAAAATGTCCAAGGAATCAGTAATAACTCACTTTTTGCAAAGAGCATATAATGAAATATCCAAAAAAAATACGCGTTTATCAGTTGATATTTTCGGGGTAGTTGCGTGGGAAAAGGAAATAGATATAGAGAGAACAGGACAGCGCATCAGTGCGCTTTCCAGATATTGCGATGTTCTATCACCAATGCTTTACCCGTCCCACTTTGATGATAATTTCGACGGAATTGCAAACCCGGGAGACGAGCCATACCATTTTATTTCACAAGGGACAAAAAAAACAAAATTGCTCGCAGGCGATACGCTGATCAGGCCATGGCTTCAGGCATTCGGATGGAGGATTACACCGTCCAGATACAATGAAGATTACATTATTAAACAGATCGCGGCATGCCGCGACTCAGAAGCATTCGGTTATCTTTTCTGGAACGCATCAAATTCTTATAACATTGTTTATAAAGCATTAAACAGCCTTGCTGCGGTAAAATAAAATATTATACACAATGCCATTTCGAATGAAGAGAGGAATCTCTTGATGATTATAAGATTTCTCCCTTCGGCCGAAACGACAAAACATTTTCTTTTTAATTAATCTTTATAAACCGGACAACCTGATTTATTTGGATTTTTTCGCTTTTCTTTTTTCTTTCAATGTTTTCGCTGGTTTTTTCTTTGTTTCTTTTTTTGTGTCTTTTGTCTTCGCCATATAATCTCCTTTGCAATTAAAAAATTTATCGATATATTAAGATTTAATCTACCTTATACGGTTTTCATACAACAACAGACTTTAACTGTAAAAATATTTTACGTTAAAATATATCGACAGATATTTATTTTTAAGTAATTATTATTTTTTCAATATTATTTTAAAAAAGTGCTGTAATCATGAATTCAGGTCGAATTAATATTCAATAAGTATAAAAAATATATCTGATATATAAAAATACTTATTTTAATATTTAAATCAACATCAACAATATTAAAAAACTTACGCCTAATGAATAGAAAAGCAGCGAATACAAATGACCACATTCATGAACTCCGGATTTCGGAAGAGAGATATCGCGCTCTCTTCAATGGATCACGGGATGCAATTATAATCACTAAACCTGACGGGAAATTCGTTGATTTTAATCAATCAGCTCTTGATCTGTTCGGATACACAAGAGATGAATTAGTTAAAACAAATGTTCATGAAATTTATGAAAACCCCGATGACAGAAAAAGATTTATTAACGAAATTAAAAAAAAGGATTATGTAAGGGATTTCGAAGTAAAGTTAAAGAAAAAGGATGGCAGTATTATGGACTGTCTGTTTACTTTTTCAATCAGACGTTCATGCGACTATGATATAGCTGAATATCAGGGAATAATTCGGGATATAACTGAAAAAAAGCGCATGGAGCAACATCTTATTGAAATGTCTTTCATTGATGAGCTTACCGGTCTTTACAACAGACGGGGTTTTTTCTTAATGGCAGATCAGCAACTGAAAATAGCAAGAAGAATGGTAAAGGGCTTGTTCTGTTTATTTGTTGATATCGATTCCATGAAGATCATAAACGATACTTACGGTCATCAGGCAGGTGATTACGCTCTTAAAACTACTGCAAATATATTAAAGAACACATTCAGAGAGTCGGACATTGTAGCCCGTTATGGAGGAGATGAATTCGTAGCGCTAATTGTGGATGATATGGAAAACCAGGATATTATCATAAACAGGATTAACGAAAATCTTAAACTTGCCGCAATAGGATGGAAAATGGATTATGAATTATCACTAAGTATGGGAATAACAAAATATAATCCTGAATCCCCGCAATCGATAGAAGAGCTTATAGCAGAATCAGATGCCAGGATGTATAATCAAAAAAAAGCCAAATAGCAATTATTTTTGCACTTCGAATTTAAACTTTGGTTACCCAAATTCAAGTTTAAAGTGCAACAGGAATAATAAGAAAATAATAGCCTCATAGGAATACATCCATAGGATTGAATCGACGAA
>JAFGSG010000121.1 GCA_016934735.1 Spirochaetota bacterium
CCGCTGTCGAAGAATATTTTATCCATCATATTTATTGTCAAAACACCCTTGTATTGCTGTATTTCTATCTGCTGATCATTTATCTCATTTTTTAAACTTTCAACCAACTGTTCATTCGTAGCTTTTAATCTGGCGATTTCACGTTCTTCTTTTGCTTTCTGCTCATCAAGCGCGAACTGCAGTTCAGAAAGCTTCTTTTTAAGCGACTGCTTTTCAGAAGTAAGTGTACTTATTCTCTTTGAAAGTGCGTTTTTACTTTCAGATAATGATTTTTTTAATCCGTCATTTGAAGCGGAAAGATCATCTCTCTCTTTAGTTACTTTTTTTAACTCTGCATTTTTTGCATCAAGTTCTTTCTGAAGATCCTGGACCAGAAGTTGTAGCTGGGCATTCTGAACTTCTGACTGTTTAATTGCCTTTTTTAGGTCAGTATTCTGTCCTCCCAGCGTACTGCATGATACTGGTGTGAAAACAAAGGCAGTAAAAAGAATGAAATAAAACATGTTGCGCGTTTTCATAACATATCCTCCTTTTACCTTTGTCTATACGATTGTCCTGACCGGCCATGCGCAGGCCGGCTAAGCCAATCGAAGGTATAATTTAATAAATAAAGCCACTCTTTGGTCTGCTGATTATAGCATAATTTTTTAAAAAATCGAAAAAGTCAACCATATATTTATTATTCAAATGGAATTCTAATTCAGTAATTTTATAAAAAAATAATAATGCAATTTAAATTAAAATAATACACTTTTTGACTAAAGAACTATACTTAAAGTATATAAAGCAATGTCTTTAAAGTGGATTGCAAAGTACGATTAATTATTCAAAAGCTTTAATCTTATGCTCCCACTCAATCCCTAAGAGTTTTGCCATATGTACAGTGCTTCCGCGTATGCGGTTGGCAAAGTGTTCGGCGCTAAGTATGCCGAGTTTGAGAAAGCGATTACTGCGTATCCTCATTGCATTTATTGAATAATAAAAAAATCCTTTTAAATCATTATCATAAATAAAAATAGAAATTAAATGGTATTCTTCTTTTTTATTTATGGAAATAAAATATTTTTCCATTGGTTCAATACATACGTTTTTAAGGATAAAGTTCTCTCCTTCGTTATAAAGTTCGCTTTTGAATGTCAGATCCCCGAATCTGTTATCTGTTATAGAGAAGTAACTAATGGTCTTTGGATATATGGTGCTGTAAAGAATGTCCTTTACCGGCCATTTGTTATCGGGCGATTTTATTCGGCCGGAGTTCGTTATCAATGTCTGTATTTTTGAGTCTGTCCTGGAGTAATATTGCATGCCGGATAATTTCGCAGCGGATGCAAGGATATTATATACATATAATTTTTTTTTGCCGGTCAATTCACAAGCAAAAAATGCTTTTTCAATGCTGATCATTTCATAAGAAGCTAAATCTTTTTCGATGTACTGAATATCCGGAAGAATTATCTTTGTGTCTGTGTCCGGGGTATGTACGGTTCCATTATACTTTAAAAAGCTTTTAGTAATGATGCCGCCTTTAAGCACAGATCCTATTTCATTTTTATTGAAAAAGATGCCCGTTGATATTTTTTTTTCTGCGTGTGCAGAGACATTAATTATTATAAATAAAATAATTGCATATAGTGGTTTAATAGAGTACTTATTCATTGAATAATAATCCTTATGTATAAATAAATATTTTACTATGCGAGTATAGCACCAATTACTTTATTTGTCTAATGCTTATTCGGCATAAGGTTTGTCAAGTGAATCAATTATCATTGAATTACACAATAAAATAATATTTATATTGCCTTATATTGCGGGTTATGTTACTGAATTGTTAAATTTATTGGATAATAGGTGATTTACATCAACAAATATTGACAGATTTCAGCCATGTCTTGTACTTTATAATTATAAGTGGTTCGGAGGAATTCATGAGAAATAATAAACCAATAATTGCAGCAGAAAGGAGTCATATGTCACGTAAAGAAATCGATAAACCTATATCATCATATTTTGGTGAGAATACATTCAACGCAAGGCTGATGGAAGCTAATTTGCCGAAGGATGTATATAAAAGGCTATTGGAAATAATTGATAAGAATAAAATGCTGGATATTGATACGGCGAATACAATAGCGCATGCCATGAAGGAATGGGCAATGGAGAACGGAGCCACTCATTTTGCTCACTGGTTCCAGCCTATGACCGGCGTGACAGCTGAAAAGCACGATGCTTTCATTGAACCTTCCGGCAACGGCGAAGTTATAGAGAGATTTTCAGGCAAACAGCTCGTACAGGGCGAGCCGGACGCATCGAGCTTTCCCAGCGGCGGGGTACGCGCTACCTTTGAAGCACGTGGCTACACAGCATGGGACATGTCGAGCCCTGCTTTTTTAAGAAAAAACGGTTCCGGTGCTACTCTATGCATACCCACAGCTTTCATCTCCTATACAGGCGAAGCTCTCGATAAAAAGACTCCGCTTCTGCGCTCCATAAATGCCGTGAATAAAAGCGCTTTGCGTATATTAAGGCTTCTCGGCAATAAAAAGTCGAAGAAAGTTATTTCCAATCTCGGCCCTGAGCAGGAATATTTCTTAATAGATAAAGATTATTTTTATAAAAGACAGGACCTTGTGCTTACAGGCAGAACTTTAATAGGCGCTCCGCCTGCCAAAGGACAGGAACTCGAAGACCAGTACTTCGGGAGCATTAAAGAAAGAATACAGATTTTTATGCACGATGTTGAAAGAGAACTCTATAAGCTCGGAATACCGGCAAAGACGCGCCATAATGAAGTAGCCCCAAGCCAGTTCGAGATCGCACCGATCTTTGAAGAAGCGAACATTGCGGTAGACCATAACCAGCTTGTTATGGATATATTGCATAGAGTCGCGAAGCATCACAATCTTGCATGTCTGCTTCACGAGAAACCGTTCGCGAGAATCAATGGTTCGGGAAAACATCTGAACTGGTCTTTGTCGGATACGGACGGCAATAATATGTTCGAGCCGGGCCGGACTCCGCAGGACAACATGCAGTTCCTTGTGTTTCTGGTCGCTGCTATAAAAGCAGTGTATGAATATGCTGATATTTTACGGGCGTCAGTCGCATCTTCCTCGAATGACCACAGGCTTGGGGCTAATGAAGCTCCGCCTGCTATTATTTCGGTCTTTCTCGGCGATCAGCTCACCAAAATCCTTGATGATATTGAAAAAGGAAATGTATCGAAGGTTTCCAATGACGCAATAATTGATCTCGGATTATCCTCCCTTCCTTTGGTCAGCAAGGATACAACCGACAGGAACAGGACATCGCCGTTTGCGTTTACGGGAAACAAGTTTGAATTCAGGGCGGTCGGTTCCTCGCAGTCAATATCATTCCCTGCTACTGTTTTAAATACAATTGCAGCGGCCGCTTTGGATGATCTGGCTGACAAACTGGAATCGAAAAAAGATACTGATATTAAACAGGCTGTATTCGATGTAATAAGGGAAGAATTAAAGAAAATAAAAATAGTGCTGTTTATGGGGGATAATTATTCTGAAGAATGGCATAAAGAGGCAGAGAAAAGAGGCCTGCCGAATTTAAAGACTACGCCAGAGGCTCTTATGGCCCTTAACAAAGAAAAAGCTTATACTATTTTTAATAAGTTCGGCGTTTTATCAAATGTTGAATTAAAATCAAGATATCATATACGGCTTGAGAAATACGCAAAGGATATTGATATAGAAGCGAAAGCATTGTTCGATATGGTCACAACGCAGGTAATTCCTTCCGGCATGAAATACCAGAAGGAATTAGCAGAATCTATTGCCGGAGCGTCAAACGCGCTTGGAAGCGGAGTAGATCTCTCAGTCCAAAAGGATTTTCTAATGAATATAACCATGCTGATAAGCAGTATTAAATCCGAATTGATAAAATTAAAAGTAAGTTGTGAAAAAGGCGGGTCCATTAAAGGTGAACAGGCAAAATCTGATTATTACTGCAAAGAAGTAAAAACGAAAATGGATGCAATAAGGGAAGATGTGGATAAGCTCGAGACGCTGGTTGATGATGATTTATGGCCAATACCGAAATTCTGGGAGATGCTTTTTATAAGCTGAGGCTAGCATGCCGGATGATCCGCGATTTAAGAGATCGTTAACAAAGTAGCTCATTTTCAATCGCCTGTGCTTTTCCGGCCCACTAGAGGGGAGACTTAAAGGCAGGTGTGTAAAGAAAACCTTGCTTAAATTTTGTTTTTAAGCCTCCTATGTACAGGGCTATGCGTAATAGCATGCCAGGATTATTAATACAGTCTTAACCCGTGGACTATATTATTTTAATTCACTTTCGATCAAATCAAGAATTCTCTCTGCTGCTTCTGCTTTTAAAAGGAGCGGCAATTCGGTTTTTTTAATTCCATCGCTGTCTTTAGTAAAAATAATAATTCGATTGGTGTCTGTACCGAAGCCCGCGTCTTTCTGGGTAACGTCGTTCAGACATATCATGTCAAGATTTTTTGCGTTAAATTTTTTAATAGCGTTGCTTTCAGTGTTGTCTGTTTCAGCTGCAAAGCCAGTCACGAAAATACCGCTTAGCGAAGCATCCTTTGATTTTTTTTCCGCAATATTTTTAAGGATGTCCGGATTCTTTTTTAATTTAAGGATAAGTATGTCCGTGTCATTTTCTTTTTTTATTTTAGTTGATGATTTTTTCTCAGGTTGAAAATCAGCAGGGGCAGCTGCCATAATAATAACACATCCCGGTGTAAGTTCATTCAACACGGCATTCATAAGGTCAGCCGTGGTTTCAACATATATTGACTTGAATATTGTATTTGTCAGCAGACTGTTTTCAATCGGCCCGTGAATAAAAACAGTTTGCTTGGACCTCGAAACAGCGGCATCGGCCAGTGCAATGCCCATCTTCCCGGAGGACGCATTGGAGATATACCGTACTGGATCAATCCATTCGCGGGTTGGGCCGCCTGTGACTATTATTTTTTTATCCTTTAATGGCATTTTCGGCTGCCTTGAAAATTTTTTCAATAGGTGCGAGCCTGCCTTCACCTTCATCGCCGCATGCTACTTTGCCTTTTTCCGGGCTTATGAACAGAGCTCCCCATGATTTAAGACGTTTTATATTTTGCTGCAATGCCGGGTGAGCCCACATATTCGGATTCATCGCCGGTGCTATCATGACCGGGCAGGTAACAGAGAGAAAAGTTGTGCTTATAAGATCGTCAGCGATCCCGTTCGCGAATTTGCCGATTATGTTCGCTGTAGCAGGAGCCACAAGGAAAAGCAAAGCGTCTTTCTTAAGTTCAATATGCCCCATTTCTTTCATGTTCTTTACAAAGTTATCGGAATACACAGGATTGCCCGAAAGCGTTTCAAAAGTAAGAGGTGTTACAAGTTCTTTTGCGTTTTCCGTCATTACGACAAAAACTGAATATCCGGATTTTTTAAAAAACCGGGTCAGATCGCAGGCCTTATAAGCCGCGATGGAAGCTGTTACTCCAAGGATTATTTTTTTCATATACGTTTGAACACCTTTTCCAGATCGTTTTTTTTAAGCTTAAACATATAAGGCCTGCCGTGAGGACATCTTTTCTCGTAATCTCCGCTCAGGGCGCGGCTTGCGATGAGCTCTGCATCTTCAACCGTGAGCGAATCTCCTGAGCGCTTTGCGGACCGGCATGCTGCCTTTTCAGCAATCGCTTTCTTTACATCAAGCATATGGTCTGCGTCATTCTTCAGCGCTTCAAAAATATCAGCAAAAAATCCTTCAATGTCAAGGCCTTTTACGGCGCAGGGCATTCCTCTGACAACTATGGACTTATCCGAAAAAATATCTACGTCAAATGCAGAATTATCAAAATAATCTTTTTTTTCAAGAAATATTTGATAATCTTCGATTGAGAGTTCAATTACATTCGGGAAGATCAGGGCCTGCGTTTCAGGTCGGGTTTCTGTATTAAGCAGTTCATTATAAATAGATCGTTCGTGTGCAGCATGAAAGTCGATAAAAGTGAGATCGTTTCCATGCTCGACAATAATATAAGTGTCAAAAATTATACCGAGATATTTAAAATCATGAGACGGTTTCATTGCCGGATATGATTTTTCAGCTTCCCTTATAAATGTCTTCCGGGCATGTTCAGGCATATATGTGCCCGTATTTTTAATAAGACCAGGATGTTTCGCTTCATAATTAAAAGCAAATCCTGCGGTTGCGGGGTTTGCGTCAATATTGCTGAATATGGCTGCGCCTGCGGGCTTAGCGCTTATGCGTTCAATATTAAGGCTGTGTGTTTTTCCAAGCGCCTTTTCTCCAAGGCGCATTATAAGACTGTTGATGTAATTCTGGTCACAAAATTTTATTTCTTTTTTCGCAGGATGAATATTCACGTCAATTAACTCAGGGTCTATATTTATAAATAGAATTGCTGCCGGATGGCTTCCCTTCGGTGCAATAGCCTCATATACTTTTGATAAAAGAAATCCTAAATATTTATGCTCGATGCACCTTCCGTTAACGTACAGAGCCTGCATTGAGCGCGAGGATTTTAAAAAGTCGGGCTTTGAAAAGAAGCCGGATATTTCCGCTTTGTCTTTCAGGCTTTCGAAGCTTAGATTTTTAACTGCTGATTTGCCGTAAATCTGTTCAAGCCTTTCTGTCAGCGTATTTGCTTTTGTGAGGGTTATTATGCGTTTTTCATTAATGCTGAAAGAAAAGCCTGTACCGGGTTTTGCGAGAGCAATCTTCAGAAATGATTCCCTTATTTTTCTAAGCTCAGCGCTTTTTGACTTTAAAAATTTTTTTCTGGCCGGAATATTATAGAATAAATTTTCAATTATGATGGTTGTCCCAACCGCTCCCGCGTAATCACTTAGATCATTTTGTTCGTTGCTGCTTACAAACTTAGCGCCTATTTCCACTTCGGCCGAGCGGCTGATTATAGTGAGCTTTGATATTGATGATATGCTTGCGAGAGCTTCGCCTCTGAACCCGAATGAACTGATGCTTTCAATATCCGCAATGCCTCTTATTTTACTTGTTGCGTGATTCTGCACGGCGAGCGGAAGGTCGTCTTTGTGTATGCCTTTACCGTTATCTTTAACAATGATCTTTTTCAGGCCGCTGTCGAAAATTTCAACGTCAATTTCCGAGGCTTCTGCGTCAATCGAGTTCTCCATCAATTCTTTTACAACGGAGAAAGGCCCTTCTACGACTTCGCCTGCCGCGATCTTGTTCTTAACCGATTCCGGGAGTATTTGTATCCGTGACATGTTTTAATTTTCAGGCGTAAAGGCGCAAGTGTCAACAAATTAAATTATTACTATTATTCAATATAAATAAACTATTGAATTTGAAGTTGACATATGCGAAATTAATTTTTATGTTCAATTATAATTTTATTGAGGTGCTGCATTATGAAAGGCCATACTAATATTAAAGTCATACTGCTTTCTTTGCTGTTTTTAATCTTAGCTGTTTTTAATAAAGTGTATGCCGCAGATGCAATGCTTGGAGCTAAAGTCTGGTATCCGTACTGGCGGCCTTATTTAATAGATATGGGCGAACAGTTTGCTGCTGAAGAAGGATGGCAGTATATCAAAGGCGGATCAGGTATGCTTTACGGCCCGATCGCTTCAGTCACTGCAAACAAATTCGCTTTAAGTATTTCGTATCTTTACGGTAATCTCTATTCGCGGTACGAAGCAGATTTTACTGCGAATAATAAGCGCATTCATTATTCAGGCAGCGCAAAGACAAGGAGACATGACGTTGACAGCGCTGTAAGTTATATATTAAACGATTCATTCAGGGTATTCGCCGGATTTAAGTTTCAGCCCTATACAATGTACACAGAGAAGAGCGGAGCTCAATGGGATCTGTCTCCCAGCCCTCCTGCCGATGGGCGTTATTTAATAGGAAAAATTAAGTTCAAACATATTAATTACGCGCCTGCTATTGGCCTGGGATATTCATATATAATTAATCCATACATTGCTGTCGGTGCAAATTTGTCTGTGTTGTATTTTTGGGGAAATGTTAAAGTTTCTATGAATACTATTTATTATAATAATAATGACTGGACAACACCTGTATCTCATACAGCAGAAGATTTTACATTAAATGTTGCAGGTTATGGTTTAAATGTTGAGCCTTCGTTTCTTATAGTTGCAGGTAACGATTTATTTGTTCAGATCGGATTCAGGTATCAGAGTGTCTGGATTGATGGGGAATCGGAGGGATTAAGCTCCGATTCAAAGATTAATGACATGCAGGACTATCTTTACGGGATTTTTATTTCCTGTTTATTCAGGATTTAGATTTTAAGAATATTTACAAGTCATCTCAAAATTATAGATTCATGTAAAGGATTTACTATAAATTGGAATACATTACTGAATTTTCTGCGGAATCAGACCTTCCTGGTTATTTTTTTATATTTTTGAACGTTATTACATCAGGTCTGAAAGGCGTCCTCAAAAATTTAGTAATGTATTCCAATTTCAACAAACAAAATATAATTTTGAGATGGCTTGTAATAAAGATAATGTAAAATCAGCCTTCAACATGTTTCAAAAGCTCGGGCAATGTTTTGCCTAATAATCCTTCGATAAAGACATCAGTGATCGAACCGGTAAGGCCGGTCTTTTCGAGATTCATTTCGATTATGGAAGCGCCGTGTTCTTTTGCATTGTAAGGGATGGAGGCAGCAGGGTAAACCTGGGCCGATGTGCCTACTACCATTACCGCATCTGCTTTGTCTGCAAGCGACATGGATTCTATTAGAGCAGCATGAGGAATATTCTCACCAAAAAAGACAACAGCCGGTTTTAAAATGCTGACGCATTTTTTACAAACAGGGAGTGCATTTTTGCCGATCTGGAATTCGTTTGCGTTGTAAATACGTCCGCAGTCAAGGCATTGCAGATGTTTGTCGTTGCCGTGAAACTCGATCACTTTTTTGCTGCCAGCCTCCTGATGCAGATTATCCACATTCTGAGTGATGATTGCTTTCAAAAAACCGAGCTCTTCAAGCTTTGCCAGAGCAAAGTGCGCGGCATTCGGTTTTGCTGTGCTTGTCAGCTTTTGCATTTCAGCGAGCATTTCCCATGATTTTTCCGGGTGCCTCCTGAACATGTCAATATGAGCATATACCATCGGGTCATATCTTGACCACAGCCCGTCCTTGCCTCTGAAATCCGGTATTCCGCTTTCAACAGAATGCCCTGCGCCTGTAAGCGCTATCAGGTTTTTTGATTTTTTTATTATGTCCGCCGCTTTTTTAAAATTATTTTCCATAAATTTTTCTTTTATTTTTTTTAAAGAGTGTTAAAGTATTAAAATTTTATAATAAAGCAATTAATAAAACAATATGCTTTATTTTTCTAAATATACAGTCCTTGTGGGGAAAGCGAATTCAATGCCTCGTTCTTTGAATTCGCTGAAAATGTTATAATTGATCTTTTGCTGAATATCCATATATGTATTGTAATCTGAGCTTAAAATGAAGTAAACTGTTTCAAATTCAAGGCTTGAATCTCCATAAGCTTTAAAATGGGATCTGTCGAATTCTGTCTGTTCAATATTTTCAATTATTTTTTTTATAAGAGCGGGGATACTTTCGAGCTGTTCATATAATGTTTTATACACAACCCCTATTGAAAAAACAATCCTTCGTCTTTCCATTTTTTTATAGTTGTGTATGCGCTTGCTTGTGAGATCAGTATTGGAAATAATTATTTCTTCGCCCTGAAGACTTTTTATGCGGGTCGTTTTTATTCCTATTTTTTCTACAGTGCCTATTATGTCATCAAGCACAATAAAGTCGCCTATCTGAAAGGGGTGATCGAAAAAAATGACAAAATAATTAAAAAGATCCATGAAGATATTCTGTGATGCCAGGGCAAGCGCGATGCCTCCGATCCCAAGCCCGGTTATCACTGCGGTTACGTCGAAGCCAATATTGCTGATTAAGAATATTATACCCAGCACCCATATCACGATATTATTGAAGGTTGAAATCCCTCTGACTTTTTGTTCCACTTCCTGAATTTCTTTATCACGTTTTCTTAAGTAGGTTGTAAGCGAAGTTTTTATCAGGGCTGACAGCAGGCGCATTCCATAATAGGTCGCGGATGCTAAAAATACAATATAGATTATATGTTTTAGCCTTTCAGGCAGGGTAAGTATGCTCTTTATTGACGTATAAAATAAAATGATATATAGAAGAGGGCTGATATATTTGTGTAATGGGATTTCTGTAATACTGCCTGTTAGTCTGTCAAATATATGAAAAATATATTTTTGTTTTTTTTCAAGGATACGATTAAAGAAAAATATTAATATTGTACCCAGAATAACTAAAACGGCGCAGGTAATGTATTGCAGAAGCGTATTGCCGAAATATATTTTAGCAAAAATATCGTCAAACATGAAAATCTCCTGAACATAGATAAACATTATCTGAGAAATTACATTTTGTGAACATAAATAAATCATGTTTAATAAAAAAGAAATCATTTTTTACGAAAAAAAGTATTGAAATATATATAAACCGCAGTAGTATAATTTTACCAAGAAAAGGATAAATAATAATGCCGAAATTAATATTGATTTCGAATCGTCTTCCTTTGACTGTCGAGTTTAAAAAAGATAACGAAATTGCTTATATTCCCAGTACGGGAGGCCTTGCAACAGGATTGTCTTCCCTGACAAAAACGCAAAAGTGTGTCTGGATTGGATTTTCCGGAATCAGCACTGACACTGTTGATAAACACAGAAGGAGGATGATTACCCGTGATCTGGCAAATAATTACTCGTTTTATTCAGTGCCTCTTACATCCCACGATTTAAAATTATATTATAACGGTTTCAGTAATAAAACAATCTGGCCGTTATTTCATTATTTTTCGACCTATACAAGTTTTGATACAAGAACATGGGATTACTATTTAAAGGTTAATCAGAAATTTTTTGAATCATTTAAGGATGTATACGAACCGGGCGATATGATCTGGGTCCATGATTATCATCTGATGCTCCTGCCGGGAATAATTAGAAAAAATATTCCTGATGCAAGAATAGGCTTTTTTCTGCATATCCCGTTTCCTTCTTACGAACTGTTTCGTCTTCTGCCATGGAGAAAGGAAATTCTCGAGGGCCTTCTCGGGAGCGATCTGCTGGGATTCCATACATTCGGTTATGTACGTCACTTTTTAAACAGCGTACAGCGTATAATCGGTCTTGAGCATTATCTTGGTCAGCTTCAGATAGAAAACAGGAATTTAAAATGTGATATTTTTCCTATGGGAATAGATTACGATAAATATTCCAATTATATGCATAATACGAAGATAGCAGAGGAAATCGCAGTTCTTAAAGAAGAATTGCAGGGAAGAAAAATGATTCTTTCCATGGATAGGCTGGATTTTACAAAAGGAATAATTTCACGGCTGGAATCATTTGCCCGTTTTCTTAAAAAATATCCGGAGTATTATGAAAAAGTAGTTTTAGTACTTTTAGCCGTACCTTCAAGAACAAGCGTGGATACATACAGTTCGCTTAGAGACCGTGTAAATGAAATTGTCGGACGTATAAACGGGAAATACAGCACTTTGAATTGGTCCCCGATCCGATATTTATACAGGTCGCTTCCATTTGAAACAATAATGACTCTGTATCACTGCGCGGACGCGGCCTTGGTCACTCCGCTTCGCGACGGCATGAATCTGGTTGCCAAAGAATATGTCGCTTCAAGAACAAGGGAGGACGGCGTTTTAATATTAAGCGAAATGGCAGGCGCAGCAGAAGAACTTGGAGAAGCAATAATAGTTAACCCCAACAACATAGAGGAAATGGCGGACGCAATTGCTTTGGCGATATCAATGGGCAAAGAAGAACAGCATAACAGAATTTCCATAATGCAGAGGCGGTTAAAGCGCAACGACGTGTTTAAATGGGCTGAATCATTTATTGATAAACTTAATAATTTCAAGACAGCGGAGCCGGAGTCGCCGTTTACATATTTGGATTCTGAAAATAAAATGAAAATCATGGACAGCTATGGCAATGCTTCCGCCCGCATTCTCTTCCTTGATTATGACGGCACGCTTGTGCCCTTTTCTTCATCCCCTGCGAGCGCCGTACCTGATGAAGATCTTATTTTATTGCTGAAACAACTGAGTAGCGATAAAAAAAACGATGTTGTGCTGACAAGCGGCAGAAGCCAGGACTTTCTTGAGAAATATTTTTCCGGTATCCCTCTTGTTTTAATTGCGGAGCACGGTGCGTTTATTAAGATGCCGTCTGATGAGTGGAAGACTTTAGTTTCTCTGAATAAAGAATGGAAACAGCAGATACGCCCGCTGATTGAGTTATTCAGCGACAGGACGCCCGGATCCTTTGTCGAGGAAAAAGAACATTCTCTGGTATGGCATTACCGCAGGTCGGATGCGGAATTTGCTTCTATACGTGCAATTGAATTAAAGAGCAATCTTATGCATTTAATAGCAAATTTAAATCTCGGTATAATCGAAGGCAATAAAGTTCTTGAAATAAAAAATATTGAGTCGAACAAAGGCAAAATAGCTTCAAATTTAATCACCCGGAAAAAGCATGATTTTTTACTGGCGATAGGAGATGATGACACAGACGAAGAGCTTTTTTCGGTTTTGCCGGATTCAGCTTATTCAATAAAAATCGGATACGGCCATACAAAAGCTAACTATCAAATATTAAATCTGCGCGATATACGCATGCTTCTTGAAGAAATGACCTCCATAACATGAATTTTTTAAACATAAAATCCTGACGTCTGCTTGAATACGCCAATTCCTTCTGAATTTTTGATAGCTTCTAAAAATTATAATACAAACATAGACCTCAGTTTTTCCCTGCCATATTTAAAACTGTTTCGGCTTTGTAATCACGGTATAGCAGCATATTTCATCATAAATAGAAAAGCTACATAGACAACGGGAACAATATTAACATTTTTTTCTATTTGTTAAGACCGATATTAGAGAATTACTGGAAATATTATATATTTAGAAAAATGAAATTGACACAAAAACTTTGAATACCTAAGATAGATTATAATTACAATAAAATTATTTTTCCATTACATGCGCTGAATTACTCCCAATAGGTATTGCAAGAAGGATCAAAATGTTAAAAAGAATTATATTGATAGTACTGATTTTTTCGGTTATAGCATTTCTGCCGAAATCGTCCTGTCAAAAAAAAGATTCAATAAAAGTAGAGGATCAGGCTGAAGACAGGTTAAAGTCAGATAAGGATAAGAGGAAAACGGGCTGCATAGAGGGTGATTGCATAGATGGATACGGCACATATGTTTACGATGATGGCAGTGCCTACACCGGTACTTTTAAAGACGGCAAAAAGCACGGCAAGGGGACAATGACATGGACGTCCGGGCCGCGCAAGGGAGAGAAATACGAAGG
>JAFGSG010000122.1 GCA_016934735.1 Spirochaetota bacterium
TCGCTGTACTGTGTTCTTTTTATCATGTACTTATTCTCCTATATCTGGTTTTATTTGTCACTCCAGTTTTAGGGGTTCAGTCCAGAAAGCCCATAGCAATAATTGTAAGCTTTAGCAAAGATGGCGATTTAATATCAGGAGTCATTAAGCTGTTGGGTTGGCATCCCGTGAGAGGATCATCCTCCAAAGGCGGAGCCAAAGCTCTCAGAAAAATAAATGAAGCTGTAAAGGCTGGATATTCCTTGGGGCATATAGTTGACGGCCCCAAAGGCCCTGTTGGCGAAGTAAAGCCCGGCCTAATGCTTATCGCCAAAACATCCGGCATGCCTGTTTTTCCGACAATAATTTCTGCTGAAAAGAAATGGATATTTAATAGCTGGGACAGATTTATTTTACCAAGGCCGTTTTCCAGAATAATTATCAGGTTTGATAAAGAAATATCGATTCCCAAGAAAGCCGGTAATAAATCTCTTGAGACAATCAGGATGGAACTTCAGGAGAGACTTTTCAGATTATATAATGAAATCGATGAATACTGGTAATACTTTTTTAGAATACTTATGGATAATTTAATATCAATGTTCTTGACATATTATAATTTATTGTTAAAATTAAATTATTATTCTGTCAATTTTTAATCAAAAAGTACCCTGATAAAATCTGTGATTAAAATATTGGACATATCTGCTTATTAAAGATATTGTAATTTTAATTTATAAAAAATTTATTAAAAATCCGGTACAAGAGTAAACATTATGCAAACATTAATAAATGTCGGAGTAGCACAGATGCAGACCGCAGCTAATCCTACTGTATTAAGAACTATATTGGGCAGTTGTATTGGTATTTGCATTTATGATAGAGTAAAAAAAACCGGCGGTATGGCGCATATTTTATTGCCGAACGGCAGCGGCAGCGAAAAACCGGAAAAATATGCCGATACAGCTATCCCATTGCTTATAAATAATCTGATAAAAGCAGGGTGCAAGAAAGAAAATTTATCCGCAAAAATTTCCGGTGGAGCTTCAATGTTTAAGTTTAATCCGAATATATCCCTGGCCCAAATAGGAGAAAAAAACATTGAAATGACAATTAAATTACTGGAAGAAAATCATATTCCGATAATGGCTGCTGACGTTGGTGGCAACGCAGGCAGGGTCATTGATTTTTATCTTGAAGACGGCAGGCTGAAGGTAAGAGCCGGCGGTAAAGAGAAGATGTATTATAAAATATAATTTTTTCTTTTAGATGGAGAAAGTAATGCATGAGCAAATTAAACAAAGGCTGGAACAAATTGTCAACAATATAGGTCAATTGCCGTCAATACCGGATGTAGCTGGTAAAGTAATAACAATGGTCAATGATCCGGATGCGTCTTTTTCCCGCATTGCAGAAGAAATCTCCAAGGATCAGGCGATCACTACTAATGTATTAAAGTTATGTAATTCCGCATATTTCAGCAGAGGAAAAGAGATATCATCTGTTGAAAGAGCCACTGTAACCCTGGGCATTAAAGAGGTAAAGGATATAGTGTTTGTTGCGGCTACTAAATCAATACTGGATAAACAAATTATGGGATACGATCTGGCCAAGGGCGAGTTATGGAAACACGGTCTTGCGGTCGCTGTTCTTTCAAAACATATAGCTATGATTAAGAAAAAAAGTGAAATTGCAGATATTGCTTTTACAGGCAGTATTATTCATGATGTCGGTAAAACTGTTTTAGCTCTTTATGTTCAAAGCGCTTTTAAGGAGATTGTTTCACTGGTAGACAGCAAACAAATTACTTTCCAGAGCGCTGAAAGGGAAATAATGGGATTTGACCATCAGGAAATCGGTGAAAAAATATTAACAAAATGGAATTTCCCTCAGATATTAAGAGATATTGTCAGATTCCATCATGAGCCCGAGAATGCACCTAATGAGTCAAAGCTGCTGGTGTCAATAGTACATATTGCAAATACAATATGTCTAATGGGAGGAATAGGTGTTGGAAGCGACGGGCTTTATCATCAAATAAGTGAGGAAGCGATTAAGACGATAGGATTAAAGGATCAGGAGCTTGAAAACTTATATTCCAATCTCCCAGATACAATAAATAATGCCTCTGCAATACAATAGAATTATTAATTATGCCTGTACCTGTAGTTCATTTTTTCTTTGAACCAGGTGCTGATAATATTTTGATTTAATTTGGCTTGCCTGTACTAATATGTCAAGTTTTTTGTTTATATCGTCTAAAGATAGCTTATTAATCTTTTTCTTTTTTTGGGATTTTTGTTCACCCTGAACTGCTCCATCCGATGTTTGTCCTTCTGTTTTTATTGTCTGTTCTTCTGCCATATTATTTTCCTTATTAATTTTACAAAATTATGTTGCTATTAGGAATAAATTTACAATAATTATTTGTCAATAAGTATATTTTTATAATAATTTTTATTTCCCGGCAAATTCCATAAAGTATTTACGCGAACGCTCTATGACGTCCATATCAACGCAGTAAGCAAGCCTGAAATAGCCGGATTTTCCAAATCCTGTCCCAGGCACTCCAAGGATGTGATGTTCCTGGAGTTCTCTGATGAAACTAATATCGTCGGGAATCGGCGTTTTAGGGAATATATAGAATGCTCCAAGCGGTTTTATTACTTCAAATCCCGATTCTATAAGAATATCATATAGTGTGTCCCGTCTGCGTTTGTACTCCATAATATCAATATTGAGGTCCTGGAATTTGCCGACAATACGCTGCATAAGCGCGGGCGCATTGATAAAACCAAGTATTCTGTTGGAGAAAATCATTGCATCCATAATCGGCTTTAAATCCACGATGGAGGGCGAAGCTGCGATGTACCCGATCCGTTCTCCTGCAAGCCCTAAATCCTTTGAGTGGCAGGTAACAGCTATAGTTTCTTCATAAATGCTGAAAACATCCGGTAGAGTAATGTCGTCATAGATAAGCTTTTTATAAGCTTCGTCGCAGATCAAGTATATACGCCTGCCTTTTTCGCGCATTCTGCGAAGAAGCGATCCAAGTTCTTTCAGTTCCTGTCCGTTATATACAACTCCTGTCGGATTATTCGGCGAATTAATAAGCACAGCCTTTGTTTTTTTGGTAATTGCTTTTTCAATTTTTTCTATATCAAGATGAAAATCATCCTTGCTGTCCACAAGTTTCATTACGCCGCCGTGATTCCCGATATAGAACATGAATTCAACAAAGAAAGGATTGATGACGATTACTTCGTCGCCCGGGTCAAGAAGCGATTTAAAAACAACATTAAGTGCGCCTGCAGCTCCGACTGTCATTACAATATTGTCCTTGCTGAAAGGCAGCCCGGTTTTTTTTCTGCAGTATGCTGCGATTTCTTCGCGGACAAAGTCATATCCGCTGTTAGACATATATTTATGCATTCCTTTGGCGTCTGAAGCAATTACCCGGGTAAGTTCATCCAGCAGTTCCTCCGGAGGTTCTGAGATCGGATTTCCGAGGGTAAAATCAAAAATATTGTCGGTCCCGTATTCTTTCTTTAACCGTTCACCTTCCTCGAACATGGCCCTTATCCAGGAAGAAGATTTCATTAAATTTTTAATGCTGTTTGATGAACTCATTTTTTCCTCAGATTATAGCGTTTGCCTGTACGTATAAATCCTTCTCTGCTTTTTTCTATTTTTTCAATTGGAACACAGTAAGCTATGCGCAAATAGCCTTTGCTTCCGAAGCCTCTTCCAGGCACAATCATTATCCGCTCGTCGCGCTGCAATGCCTGGACAAATTCAACTTCATCCGGAATGGGAGATTTCGGGAACATATAGAATGCGCCCATCGGTTTTACGCATTCAAATCCTGCTTCCATAAGTATATTATAAAGCAGATCGCGTTTTTTCTGATATTCAGCTATGTCGACTGAATTTCTCTGAAATTTTCCGACAACTCTTTGAAAAAGTGCAGGTGCATTGACAAACCCAAGGCTTCTTATTGCTATCGTCATTGCTGAAACTATGACCTGGTAGTCTTCAATACGCGGCGATATGGCGACATAACCGATGCGTTCTCCGGCCAGTGCAAGGTCCTTTGAATGGGAAGTGATGGAGAATACAAGGTCGTAATGGTTGAATATATTCGGAAGCTTTACTCCGTCATAGACCAGCTTTTTGTAAGCTTCATCACAAATTATATAAATGTCCTGGCCTTTCGCCCTTTTCTGGTTAAGCAGAGTTGTAAGATCTTTAATGCTTTTATCTGTATAAACTGCACCTGTGGGATTATGCGGGCTGTTTATGATAATTGCCTTGGTCTTTTTATTTATTGCTTTTTCAATATAATTAACATCGAGCTGGAAATCTTTTGTTGACTCAGCAAAGTGAACAATGCCTCCGAAGTTTTCAACGTAATTCTTGAATTCCCAGAAAAAAGGCGAGGGGACAACAACTTCATCTCCTGGATTTAAAATACTTTTAAGCAGGATATTAAAACCACCTGCGGAACCTACCGACATAAAAACATGGTTTGCTGTAAAAGACAGGCCGTATTCTTCCGTAAGATACGCGGCTATCTCGCTCCTGACATCTTCGTAGCCGTTATTGGACATGTAACGGTGTGTGCCTTTTTCGGGATTTTTTAAGGATTCAATAAGATATTTTTGCACTTCATCCGGAGGCTCAGTGTCAGGATTCCCCAGGGAGAAATCGTAAATATTGTTTTCGCCGAATTCTTTTCTTATTCTCTGGCCTTCCTCGAACATTCTGCGAGTCCAGCCTTCCTGATTGAAAATCAGTTCCTGCATTTTCTTAGAAATGATCATATTTCCCCCAAAATATAAAAAAACCATGGAAAATTCCCATGGCAGATATATAAAAAAGCCACAGGCTTATGCGCCCATGGCTTATGCTTTGTGAAAAGCAAACCCGGGCGCTTATTTAACTGTAATAAATATAATTACGAAAGATGTGTATATAAGCGTTCATAGGCAGAGACTAAAAATGAAAAGGGATTTATTGTCAAGAAAAAAAGAATTTTATGCACATGGAAAAACCCAAATTCAAGTTTAAAGTGCAACAGGAATAATAAGAAAATAATAGCCTCATAGGAATACATCCATAGGATTGAATCGACGAA
>JAFGSG010000123.1 GCA_016934735.1 Spirochaetota bacterium
AATACAGGGGAATTGATTACTTTATCCGATGAAATACTACGGGCAGCTGAAGATGAATTGGATGTTGAAGGTTATACAGGGTGGGAACAGGATTTGATTGAAAAAGCAAAGGAAGTTCTCCAGTCTAAGAATTTCCTTTCTCTTCCCAATAAATATGACATTCATGAATACAGCATAATGGAAGATTTCTGTTATTCAATCGAAAATGAAGAAATACAAGATAAACTGTTAAACAAAATCAGAGGAAGTGGAGCTTTTAGACGCTTTAAAGATGCCGTTCATGAATTAAAAATCGAAGACAGTTGGTACAATTTCAGATATGAGAAACTAAAACAAATTGCAATTGAATGGCTCGAAGAAAATAACATAAAGTATCAGTAAAGATTGGAATTGCAGAGGGCCTAATAAATAAATACAGTCTGGATGTGAACCGCCCTCTGCAGCAGACTGACCGGGCAGTTGGGTTTTAATTGACCAGCTTCGGGAGCCGGCGTCGGCGGGGCGCACAACTGAATTTGTCGTTAGCGCGGGTTTTACCGAAAGTTCCCACCAGAAAGCAAGAAAAATATTGGCATTGGAAGTTGCCTGTGGAAAATCCGAATGGGTGATAGATCAAGATGTCCAGAGAAAAAATGTCTCATTGTAAAAATGTTTAAAAATTTCTTGTACAAGAAATAAATATCTACAACAAGAAAGGTTTGAAAATTCGGCTGGAAAGTTCAATAAAAAAGAGTCATGTTTTACAATAATTTTTTAGTTACATATGAGGTTAGTCCATGAAAAAGATATTCATTAGGGCAACAATAATAATTATAAGTATACTTATTTTAACAATATCTTTGCTATATTTCCCCTATAAATGGATTACTATTGTCTCGGATGGTGACGCAATACCTCAATATAAAAATCCAGAGACGGCTTTGTTGATTATTGATGTACAAAGGAATTTAACATCAAAAGATGGGACCTGGATATTAAACCTCAGCCAAACGGATGAAATGATAGATAAAATTAACCTCCTAATAAAAAAGTCCGCAAAGAGAGATGTAGTAGTGATATATATCACTAATGAATTTTTAAAATATTCAACTCTAAACTATTTTACAAATAGGGCAATGGAAGAAAATACCGATGGCGCAAAAATGGATGAAAGAATAATGATTGTTAACAACAACCATTTTATTAAAAGCAGGATGGATGCGTTTACAAACAATGAATTTGAGATATTTTTAAAAGAACATCGCATAAACCATATAATTGTTACCGGTATAGATGCCGAAGACTGTGTCGACAAGACCGTAAAGGGTGCTCTAAATAGAAAATATTTTGTAACAGTAATTACTGATGCAATAGCAACTGCATCAGATGAAAGAAGAGATCAGAAAATAGTAGATTTTAAAAATCTTGGAGTTGAGACACTTACCACAAAAGAATTCGTGGATCGGCTTGGAGTGAGTAAATAAACCTAACATCGTGTTCAAGTCCGATACCGCTCGCGCACTGGCCTTGTGAAGCCGGAGGCTTATTAACCATTTATTGCCTGTGCTCATTCCAGCGGTAAAGCTCATTATGCGTTCAGAAGGGCAATTCGGACACTCGATAAGCGGGAACAAAAAATGAATTATTTAGAAGAAAAGGCAGTATAAAATGAACGTATTTGTGGTTGGTTCCGGAAAGCTTGCTGAAGAAATACTCTCCGCTCTGCACGGCAGCCATATCGGGAGTGTTCGACGCTGGAGTGACATTGCTTCTTGTCTTCGGGACGATATTGTAGTCGTTCATGCCGGATCCGGTCGTGAACTTGATGCAGTACATGCGTATTGTTCCGAGAACAGGAAGCCGATGATAGAACTTGCTACCGGTATGAACTACGACTCCTTTGATCCGGATTTTCCGGTAATTGTTTGTCCTAACACAAATGTACTGATGCTCAGGTTCATGGCAATGGTCCTGCGTGCTGGAGAAGGATTTAAAAAGTACGAACGAACGATACTTGAGTCACATCAGTCCACGAAGACCTCTGAAGCTGGCACTGCGCGAAGTCTGGCGAAATCTCTTGGTATCGAGATTAACAAGATCGAGTCAGTCAGAGATCCCGCAATACAGGAAAATACACTTGGGATCCCTGCGGATCATCTTGGAAGGCATGCTTTGCACAGAATTCAGATCAAGGATGATTCGGTATGCATCACTCTCGAATCGAAAGTTCTGGGGACGGCACCTTATGCTGCCGGGCTGGCTGAAATACTTTCAGTCGTAATGGCAAGGAAACTAGAGGCGAGAGTCTATGACATTCTGGAGTTCTTCTGAGATGATCGGAATTGCCATGAATTGTGGTCAAACGTTTGTTAAGTACATGTATTCAAAACAAATAAAATTCCCTGGGGCAAGCCCCTGGTACTGACGTACCTGCCGCCACCTGCGGTGTCGCCGGGGTATTATGTTTCAAGGCGTTATCGATTTGCGAAGCAAATCGATAGGCTTTCATCCTCGACGCAAACGTCTAGGTATTACGCCTTGAAATAAACAATTTATGTCATTGGGTCAGTGATAAACAACCAGCCACGTTGGTTTCGGCTAAACCCAGCATCAGGCTGTAAAAAATTAAATAGAATTTTAAAAGTTATGCAAAGTGGAGATCTCATGTCAAAAAAAATGAATAAAATTTTATCTTCAAAGGCCTTTGGCGCATTGCTCTATCGTTTTATAAGGCTTTACGCAAGCACCTTCAGATTAACGATTATAAACGAACAAGACTGGATGGAGCACATGGAAAATGGAGGCAGGGTGCTATTGTGTACCTGGCACCAGCAATTTTTTTCGGTTATCCGGCATTTTAAAAAGTATGCACCCTGCCATCCTGCGATAATGATCTCTAAGAGTGCTGACGGGCAGCTCATTGCCGGTGTGGCCGCCCGTACAGGTTGGATTCCCGTGAGGGGCTCTTCATCGCGTGGCGGCCGGGAGGCCCTGTCTGTTATGATCGAAACACTTAAACACAACCGTATGGCCGGACATATTGTGGACGGCCCGCGCGGTCCGGCCGGGATTGTAAAACCGGGTATTATCCGCCTGGCGAACGCCACCGGCGCAATGGTCGTTCCATTTTACCTTAAGGCTGACCGGGCTTGGTTCTTCAGGAGTTGGGACAGGTTTATGCTGCCCAAACCCTTTGCTAAGGTTACACTGACCTTCGGGGCCATGATGCGTTTTGACCCGCCTGCCGGAGAAGGAGAATTCGAACAGCAGCGCCTGCATCTGGAAAATGTAATGCGTCCGTGGCTGCATGCCTGATGAATAATAGGAATAATGTTAGACTAGTTTTCTATCGAAGCTTTCTTTGAATAGCCTGCTGAATGCTTATTTTGCAGGCTATCGTTAAATAAATATAAAGAATAAATAAAACATAAAAAAGAAAAAATATATTCTCTGACCTCCGGAGTGTCATTTGCGTTAAAGTTATTATCAAATTTATAATGTACAAGTACAATTACTATATTAAAACAAATTGATAAAATTGTTATAAGCAGCATTTTAATATTCTGCTTTTTAAGAAAATAAAATAGGAAAAATAAGAATACTGCTTCACCAATAAGATATTCAAAAGACACACTTTTGAATCTATTGTATACGGGAATAAAAAGAAAAGAATATATTAAAAATACATCAGGAATTTTTATTTTAAAAAAATGTGTTCTTCTTAGAAAGAATGCTATTGTACTAAGAAGAATAACTAAAGTGATTGAATGTTGAAAAGCCCGTTGGAAAAATTTTTTATTTATATTATGAATGTTAATTTCATTTTGGTCATTTAATGGAATTAATATATCAGGTGTTTTGAGATTTAAAATTCTTTGGCCCCAGCTTATTTCTTCTCCTGCTGCCCATAAAAATAAAAAACCTGCTATTAAAAACATAATAGCAAGGATTTTTTTATCCTTTTCACTTTTAAAGTAT
>JAFGSG010000124.1 GCA_016934735.1 Spirochaetota bacterium
TTATCTCTGGGCCCACAAGGACTTGAACCTTGGACCTACTGATTATGAGTCAGCCGCTCTAACCAACTGAGCTATGGGCCCTGAAAAACTTTGGTTAAAGAAATACATTACTGGAAATCATGTCAAGTAAATATTAAAAATATAAGATGATTTTATTCTTCCAGTTCAAGTCTGGCAATATGAGGGAACCGGGAATATCCTCCATAATAATAATTTTTTTCGTTTATTTCGATAGCATCATTGTATGCCTCAACAATGCCGACTACATGAAAGATTATACCGAGAAGGAAAAATAAACCGGATATAACTATTTTTGATTTTTTCTCGGCTCCATCAGTATCTCCTGCTATGCCTTTATAAAGATAATAACCTGCAGCTGAATATCCAGCAACGCTTAAAAAAAAGAAAGCTGCTCCTTTTAAATCTTTCTTTAAATAAATATGCCCGCCTCCCGGTATAATGAGCGACAAAAGACATGCAAGCCTTGGATCTTTTTCCTCAGCGCCGGCAGAAGACCCTCTTCTTGCCGGGGTTTTTCTGATGAATTCATCTTCGTTTGATACAATGGAATCCCTTGTTCTTTTCCCTGCCTGTTCCTCTACTGTTAAAGCGAAAACTGAAGGCAATACGAAAACATGCAGAGAAAAAACAATAAGTACGGAAAGCGAAATAATTTTAAATACAACACCCGGCTTAAATGCTTGTTTGGCGATCATATTAAACCTCAATAATAGTATCCTGGGTAAAATTTGATTGTTACAGTATTATATCATATAATAAAATGCAAGAAATTTTACTATTTTATCGGCTATATTTTGATATTATATAATTACTCAGGTGTGTTATTCTATAAATATACCTTGTATTCATTTAGAGTGCATCTTAAAATCACTTTTTCAGATAAACAATCTCCAGATCATATACTAAACTTATTATTTTACGATGAGTGTCTGAGGCCGCAGGCTACAGGCGCAGTCCTAATTCCGCAGAAAATTAAAAAATATTTAGAATACATCTTTGCAAAATCTATGCTAATAAATATGCTATTGCTTTTAATGCAAAAGGGGGATTAGGACGCAGTTCTAAGTTGAGAGTTTACAGGCAACTTGGCCGTTATAATATAGTTGTCCTGTTTCTTCCTCTTTCTTTGGAAAGGTACAAAGCTTTATCTGCCCTGTTTATAAATGTCAGGTTATCTTTATCAAGGTAAGGCAGAAATTGTGTAACTCCTCCTGATAATGTTATGCTCATTATCTGCCCGCTATATTCCACTCTTAATTCTTCTATGCTTACCCTTATTCTCTCCGCTATTATATGAGCTTCTTCAATACCTGTTTCCGGCAGTATAACCACAAATTCTTCACCGCCGTATCTGGAAGCTATGTCGATCTGCCTGATTTTTTCTAAAATTTTTTTCCCTACATTTTTTAAGACAATGTCTCCGCAAACATGGCCGTGTTTATCATTAAAATCCTTAAAATGATCAATATCAAACATAATTAGAGAGAGCGCAGTATTATTTCTCACTGCCTTTTCTCTTTCTTCGATAAGTGAAGTCTGAAAAAAATGATGAGATTTAAGTTTTGTCATCATGTCTGTAGTTGCCATTTCGTATAAATATGCGTTGTGTATGGCAATACCAGCAAGAGATGCAATATGCATCAGGTATTCTTTTTCATCAGGTGTAAAGGTCTCGTTATTAATTCTTTCGCCGAGCACAATTATTCCGTTTAGTTTATCTTTGCCTTTGAGCGGAATAATAAGAGATGGAGAAACAAGTCTCATTGTATTAATAACAGGGCTGTCATCGAAAATATCTACGAGTTCGATTAATTCGTAGCATTTAAAATTATTTTCAAGAAAATATATAAAACTGGAATCGCCCTCAATCTCATACTCAGTTGTATGATCGAGTTCAAATCCTTTATAATTTCTGTGCAGAATAAAAACATTCTGATCAATATCTTTTTTAAGAAATATGCCGGCTTTTATAAGCTGCATTTGTCCCATACAGGTCAGCAGAATAGATTCAATAAGCTTATTTGAATCTATTAAAGTGGAATTTAAACCTTTGCAAATTTCAATCAACTGCATCAGATCATAGATTTTTCTTTCATAAATCTCTGTTGATTGCTGCATGTCTAAATCACTGTCTATTTTGTACAGTTCCATCAATGGTCAGCTCCTAAGTTTAGTAAAAAGTGTGGAACACCGCTTTTGTTAAGGATGAATTCTATTTGAGGACTTAAAGTTGATAATTTTTCTATTCTTCCTTATTTGTGCAACCTTATGAATATATAAAATAATGATCAAAAAGTAAAATAAATATGAAAAATTATAAAAAATATGAAATTATTACGGGTATTGAAAATATTTGATAAATTTCATAATTATATAAATATTTTTGTTATTAGTTAGGGCCGACAAGCGAATTGTTTACTGTATGATTTACAATTTATTAAAATTATTTGTCAATAAATTAAAGAAATTTAAGCGTTTATTTCCATTAAAAAAAATAGAAAAAAATGCTTTATGTGAATTAATAAAAAAGTAATTGTAGTTATGACAATTTAAATTACTATCTGGGAAAATTTTATAGTAGTCTTGATTATTGTATTTCCAATGCTAACTTTATTTTCATCTTAAATCAATAAATTCTCAGGTATTTACAATGAAGAAGATAATTTTTTTTTGCTGCCTTTTAATTCTTTTTTTGATAATTATTTATAATATTTATCAAAAAGTACAAAAATCCGGAAAAGGCATGCGTGAGACTGAATTCGCAGTAGGGATACAGATTCTTAAGAAAGAGCCGGTCGACATTGCATACGAATTTAACGGAATTCTCGAAGGTGATCCTCAGGTTAAGGTGTATTCGGATATTACCGGCAAGTTTATCAACAATGCAGTCAGTCAGGGTGATTTCGTTAAAAAAGGCGGTATAATTGCTTATATAGACAGGGATCTTATAGGACAGAAATTTCAGCCTGCAATTATTAAATCACCGATTCACGGAATGGTCAAGAGGCTATATTTTATTGACCGCGGTGCTGCAGTTAATACAAGTCTTCCTATTGCTGAAATTGCCAATACTGACAACATTAAAGTAGTAGTCAATGTAGGTCAGGAGTACCTGAGTAAGATCAGGAAAGGAATGCCCGTACAGATATCCCCGAAATTCAACAGATCTATAAGCATTCAATCTTCCATATCTTCTGTAACGCCTTTCATTGACAGTGATACTCTAACAGGATCATTTGAAGTAAAAGCTCCAAACAAGAGAAAAATTAATATCGGGACTTCTATTATTGTAAGAGTGGTCACAGAAAAAATAAATACTTTTATGGTTCCGCAGGGAGCAGTAAATATGGGAATGAATGATGTTTATGTATTTTTAAACGATAACGGCCATGCACGCAAAGTTGCCATTACACAGGGATACATAAGCAATGAGCGTGTTGAAATAAAAGGTAGTCTTAAAGAAGGAGATCAGCTTATCACTGAAGGAAGCTTTAAACTATCGCATGGATCAAAGGTGAGTACAGTAAGCGGCAATCCGGTTAAGGCGGAAGGAAAAACAAAATGAATATTGCCGAATTATCCATAAAACGGCCTGTATTTATTGTGATGATCATCATGTCAATCATTACACTCGGAATTATTGGTTATTCACGTCTTCCGGTTGACCTTCTTCCGGATGTTGAATATCCCACTTTAGTTGTAGTAACAGAATATGAAGGCGCATCTTCAACGGAAATCGAAACCCTGATTACAAAACCTCTTGAAACTGCTCTTGCGAATGTCGAAGGTCTTGACACACTTTCATCAACTTCAAGGGAAGGGAGATCACAGGTATATGTTACATTTAAAATGGGTGTTGATGTTAAATTTTCGGAGCTTAAAGTCCGGGAAAAAGTTGAACGTGCAAAACGCAGCCTACCGGATGATGTCGAAGATCCTGTTGTAAACCGCTTTTCGACAGATGATATGCCTATAATATTCCTTTCGATTCAGGGCAACAGAAGCCTGAGCGACCTTCGCGAAATTCTCGAAAACACAATACAGCCAAAGATTGAATCAATCGACGGCGTAGGATCAATTACAATACAGGGCGCGCAGCAAAAAATCATAAGAATTACAGTTAACGCTGATCTTCTGAGAGCCAGCGGCCTGACCTACAACCAGATTCAGAATGCCATTACCAGAAAAAATGTAAGCCTTCCGGTCGGTTCTGTTAGACCTGTCAGTAAATTCATCACTGCCAGAGTTTACGGGAAGGCTCAGACAATCTCAGATATTGCCGATTTAACCATTTCTTCATCAAGCGGAAAAATTTTTAAGATTTCTGACGTGGCAAAAGTCGAAATGTCCTCCGTCGATCCGGATACGCGCGCGCGGGTGAAAAAGGACAATGCTGTTATGTTTCGTCTTTATAAACAAAGCGGGAGCAATACTGTTGAAGTATCCAATTCGCTCCGGGCAGAACTTCCCAATATTCAGAAGCTCATCCCCCCCGACGTACAGATAAATATAGTCAGCGACTCCGCGACTGCCATAAACCGTAGCATTAAGGGAGTACAGGAGGATATTGTTCTTGGAGCATTCCTTGCTGTTATAATAGTATGGCTTTTTCTGGGAAATTTCCGCTCAACAATTATTACAGCTATCGCCCTTCCGAACTCTATTATCGGTGCGTTCTTTTTAGCGTATATAGCCGGATTCTCTATTAATACAATGACACTTCTCGCTCTTTCTATTTCTGTAGGACTTCTCATAGACGACTCCATCGTTGTACGGGAAAATATCTTTCGATATATTGAACATGGTTATGATCCGAAGACAGCAGCAATTAAAGGGACAAATGAAGTCGGGCTTGCCGTATTATCAACTACGCTGTCTATTATGGCTGTCTTCATCCCTATATCCTTCCTTCAGGGAGTGATCGGCCAGTTCTTCAAGGAGATCGGATTCACAATAGCATTCGCCCTTGGTATTTCACTCATTGACGCGTTCACATCAGCACCGATGCTCTCCGCATACTGGTTTAAGCATACTGATAAAGTCAGTGCAAAAGGATTTCATCTCTTCTTTGTAAAGATTTCCAATAGATGGAATGTCGTATATGAACGCATTAATGCATTCTATCATCGAATTCTTCTCTGGAGCCTTGATCATAAGATAAGAGTCATAATTCCCATCATTCTTCTCTTTATCGCGAGCATCTTTACTTCCAGATATATAGGCACCAATTTTATGTCAAATACAGACTCAGGCACAATATCGTTTGATGTACAGGCCTACCCCGGAGCATCCTTTGATGAGGTCGATCAGTTTCTAATAAAAATAGAAGACTTTGTGTCAAAACAGAAAGAAGTTGATTCATTTTATACAACACTTGGTGTTCAGGGAAGCAGCAATCAGGGTTCGGTTGATATTGATCTAAAACCGGTCAGTGAAAGAAATATTACTACCCAGGATATGATCACGCGGCTCAGACAGTTTACGCGGGGAACTCTTGAAAAAAATCTGGTTATCCGGATCACGGAGAGAGCCAGTATGGGGAATATAGGAGGAAGAGGCGGAAACCGGATTCAACTTGTATTGAACGGCGCGGATCTTAAAGTACTGGATGATCTTTCCCTTAAAATTTACAATGTTATTTCCGGAACGCCGGGTGTTACAGATACCAACTCTTCGTTACAGCCCGGTAATCCTGAAATTGTCATAAAACTTGACCCGCTAAAAGCCGAGAAACTGGGCTTCAACGAATATGATCTGGGAACTTCACTCCGGGATCTTGTGCAGGGTGTAAAGATTTCAGCATTCACAATTGCCGACAAGGAATATGATATTATCCTGCGTCTCAACGAAGAAGACAGGGACAGTATTGAAGATATTAAAAATATTATAATTACGGGTAAATCCGGGATTAAGGTACCGCTTTCAGCAATTGCGGATTTTTCTTACTCATCGTCACCTGTCCGAATATTAAGGGAAAACAAGCAGAGGATAATCCGGATCAATGCAAACATTGCCGACGGATATTCCATGAGTGATGTGATCAGCAGAATCGACAGTAGCATAGCTAAACATGTAGTGTTCCCGAATGGATACGGATATTATTATAGCGGCCAGCAGAAACAATTTGCAGATCTGCAATCCCAGATAGTTTACGCAGTAATCCTCGCACTAATATTTATGTATATGATTCTTGCTTCGCTTTATAATTCGTTCATTCAGCCTATTGTACTTATGGTTTCGATTCCGCTTGCTATCATCGGTTCGTACCTGGCACTCCTGCTTACTAATGTCGATCTTGATATTTACGGGTATATCGGTCTTATGCTCGTTATGGGGCTTGTTGCTAAAAACGCTATTCTCCTAATTGACTTCACGAATAAAAAGCGGGAGGACGGTATGACAATACGTGATGCGCTTCTACACGCGAGTCCGATCAGGCTCAGGCCTATTCTCATGACAAGCTTTGCAATGATCTTCGGAATGCTGCCGCTCGCTCTCGGAATGAATGAAGGATCGCGCGGCCGGGAAGCGCTGCCGGTAACAGTTATCGGCGGCATTGTAACATCAACATTTCTTACTCTTATTGCTGTCCCGATTTTATATGAATGGGTTGAGAAGCTAATAATGAAAAGAAAAATGAATGTCATTGCGCCCTCGGAAGTTATAACAGCAATAACAGACAAGATGACCTCGCATGATAAATCAGGAGTAAAGCCTCAGCGTACCCGGAGAAAGAAATAGAATAGAAGAATTATTGATAAAGGGTAATTACATGAAAAGAATTAATATTGCACGAATAATAATTGTATTTACAATTTTTATACATCCTGTGTCTGCACAGCAGACACAGGAGAAGCTTTCTGTTAAAGAAGCGGTATTCAAAGCACTTGAAAGCAATAACACTTATAAAAGCATGCAATCGCGTGTTGCTGAAACACAGGCACAGCTTGACGAGGCATGGGGAGCACTCTGGCCATCAATTGCATCCGACGCTTCGTATGCCAGAGTCGGTTCGAGCTTCGGTAATTCAAAAAATATTGAGGCACAATACAGTATAAATATTATTAACAGTACCATTACAGTAAATCCAGGATCAGTCTATAATTCGATTATGGCTGCCCGCGACGGAAGAATTATTGCTGAAAATAATCTCCGTGTAATCAGATCAAATATCGAAAAATCGACAATAGAGCTTTTCTATAATCTGATTCTTGCGCGTGAAACTGTGAAGATTCAGACGGAATCCAACATCTTGCTTAAGGAAAATCTTAAAACGGTCACTAAAGGTTATAATCAGGGAAGGACATCCCGGCTGGATTATCTTACGGCAAAGCTGACTTTAACAAACTCTGACACAGATCTGATTAATGCGCAGAGCGATGCAGAAAGGGCTCTTGAACTTCTGAACATCAATCTGGGAAACAATATCAACTCAGAAATTGATCCTGATAGTACATTTAGTGACATCTCAGCCGACGAAAAGGAAGTCATGATACTTGAAAATGACAAAAAAGAAATTTTCGTTAACAACCTTGTCTCGGAATCGCTGAAAAACCGGCCGGAATTAATAATGAAAAGAACTGCTCTCAGCCAGTATGATCACAATAAAAGAGTTCATTCTGCGACCTATATCTGGCCTTCGTTTTTTGTAAATGGAAGATATACTAATTCAAAAAACGACCTCGCTCCGGGTACATCGCCTTCATCAAATCTGACTGACAAATGGACCAACTCCTGGTCAGTAATGTTCGGTGCAACTTATAAATGGGGAGCTCTCGCTCCGCCGGATATATCGCACGCACGCGAACGCCAGCAGATGGAGAAAAAAAAACAGGCGCAGTATGATCTTGAAGATTTCATAAAACAGATTAACCTTGACATTATCCAGAATTATTTAAGCATGAAAGCAGCTTTCAATTCTATTCTCGCTCAAAAAGAGAATGTAAATATTGCTGAAGAAAATATGAAAGCCGCTCAAATACAATTTAATAGCGGTGTAATTGACAATAACAAGCTTCTCGATGCAAATGTCAGGCTTATAACAACCAAAAAAAATTACATACAGTCTCTTGTTTCATATTCTATCGCAAAATCAGCACTTAATAATGTAATAGGGCGGGAAATATTTAATCTGTATTAAATAACTCATCTTGACTGACTTTAAATAATTATGTTATTAACATTTTCGGTAAAGTGATTAGATTTAAATCAATTTTATACATAAATACTCTTGTCAGCATCGATATTGGCTTTTTGTGTACCTCTGGTTGAACCGCCTTTACCTTCATTTTGCCGACTTATCTTAAATCTGAGAAGCATTTCAAGTAATTCTTTCGCTCTCGAAGACATCTGCTCCGCAGCAGAAGCTGTTTCTTCCACAAGCGCGGCGTTCTGCTGCGTCATGGAATCGAGCGTCGAGACTGCATCGTTTATCTGTGCCATGCCCTGGCGCTGTTCTACGCTTGCCACACTCATCTCCGCAATAAGCGCAGCTGTGCGCTTTGAGGACTCCGATATTTCCGTAAGCACACCACCTGTCTTGGTCACCATTGATGTACCGCGTTCTATCTTTGCAATCGAATCTTTTATGATCTCTTCTATTTCCTTGGCAGCGCTACCCGAACGCTGTGCAAGACTGCGGACTTCCCCTGCCACAACGGCAAATCCCCTGCCCTGCTCTCCTGCCCGCGCCGCCTCAACTGCAGCGTTAAGCGCCAGCAGGTTAGTCTGAAAAGTAATTTCGCGAATAATAGTAAGCATATCCATTATCCTTTTACTGGATGAATTAATTTCATTTATTGCGTCAACGGCCTCACCGGCTATGTTGTTTCCCTCAACCGCGCGTGACGCGCCTTCACCTGTAATGTCTTTCGCCTTCTGGGCATTGTCCACATTAAGAGTAAGAGACGCCAGTGCCTGTTCAAGCGTGGATGCAATTTCCTCAAGGCTTGAAGACTGTTCAGCAGTACGCTGGGACAGATCCTGATTGCCTTCGTTAATATTCTCTACTGCCTGTACAAGATTCTGTCCCGCAAACATGATTTCACCGACCATCTTTTCAAGATCGTCCAGGAACCTGTTAAAGCTCGCTGACAACTCTCCGATCTCGTCCCCGCCGGAAGCATCAAGCCGCACTGTAAGATCGCCTTCCCCTTCAGCAAGGTCCTTTACAATTGCATTAAGCTTGTTGAAACGTGCAGTAATAATTTTTCTTACTGCACCGTACAGAACAATAAGTATCAATACGCTGCAGAAGAAAAATCCCACAAAAAGATAATTGCGCAGCACCAGCCCTGAGGAGACAAGTACTTCCTCCATTGCGCTTGATACTACAATCCAGTTCCAATCATCGTAATAATTAAATACTGCCAGCTTTATTCCGGATCCCATTTCATCCGTCCAGTCATATTCAATTATCCCGTTCATCTCCTGAACCATTGTTTTGATAAATTCCTTCCCATCCTTGTCCTTAAGATCAGTTAAATTTTTATTTTCCATCTTATCAGAAACATGAACAATAGCCGTACCTTTATCCGCGCTTTTATTTCCTTCTATGATAAAGACATAACCGCTTCCTGCTACCCTGATTGACCTGATCTTGTTTTTGAGATTCTTTATACCTTCCGTAAAATCAAGCCCGATGAAATGAATGCCTGTAACCCTGCCCCCTTCCTTTACAGGTTCATAATGCGTCATGTAGTTGCGACCAAAAAGCACGGCAGGCCCTGTATATGATTCGCCCATTAGAACTTTTTTATAACCGGGATGGTTCCTGTCCAGGAGCGTACCTACCGCCCTTGTCCCGTCCTGCTTCCTGAGGGAAGTGTTAATTCGCTGAAAATCGTCTCCCTGTCTTACAAAGAGTGTAGCCACCGCGCCCGTGATCCTTGAAAAGCGGTCAATGCTTTCCTGTGACATATGCTGGCCTTTTTTTTCATTACCGGCGTAATTAACAAGCACCGTACCTAATGAAAGAGCGTGCTCCTTAAGCTTAAGGTTATAGACGTCTATCATCTCAATTACACGTTTATTAAGGTCAGCCATTTCCTGTGTGCTTTTGTTTGTGAACCTGCTTTTTATAAGCTGACCAGCGACTAAAGCCAGCAATAAGAGAACTACTATAATTGCACATGCCTGAAAAAAAATCAGTTTGCTTCCCAGCTTTAAAGAATTATTTTTAAAAAATCCGTTCATTTCAATACTCTCCATATAACAGTTTTATTATAAAAGTTAAATAAATCTTAATTTAAATATTGATACAGACTTTAGAAGAAATATTCTTTCAAAAACCGGTTATAATTATACTATCTGAATAAATATTATTAAAGAAAAAAATTTTCTTGGTTATATAAATGAATGCTCGACTGGCGAAGTATTTAAATGTTATATTTGCGATCGAAATAGAGTATTCCAAGAAAGTTAAAAGCTTATATAATACAGAAAAAACTATATAATTACACAAAATTAAATGCAAGGGAAATTATAATAATTAGCGAAAAAGCTTTTAATCCTATATATTTTTCTCTAAAATATTGAAAACATTAAACTTTCTCAATAAATTTTAAATAATAATCCACTCCAACTCCCTGTTTTCACCAGTTAAGATCAATCATCACAAGAGACGGATCTCCAAGCAACTGCCAATATGAAGGGGAAGCTCCATCAACATCATGATAAAAAGCTTCGCCTATGCTGTACCCCTGAAAGAGTGTATCCCAAAAAACTGTCCGATAAGACGATAACGGGGGAATGACAATAACAGCAGGGCCTTTCGCCGCTTTTAAAAAATATTCACTCAGGCTATTTCCCTTCATATAATTATTGATACCACACGATGCGGAAATATACAGGGGGTTCACATACTGGAATCTATAAGCATCCATAAAGCTTACATGAACATTGCCTGGTATTATTTCGTACAGGTTACCGTGAGCATGAATATCCAGTACACCTGTATTATTAAACACTGCATCGAATACCTCATGTTGCAATGAATTGGCTTCGAAGATCTCCGTGGTATAAGTATAATTATAATTATAGGATAAAGAATAAGTTTCGATGACATTCTCAACATTGGATATGTACTGGTCCGTATGTTCATTTACAAGATCATAGGAAAAAATATAGTGCATCTCCAGGGCAGGGTCATAATTCATGGATTTATAGAGAACGTTATTGAGTTCCGGTACTGTCCTTACCGGCACAATCCCCACTTTGATGGCAAAATCTCCTGTAAAAAGATTTTCATATTTGGAATAATACTCTTTATCAGTAAGATCAGCAAAAAATGCACTGGTGTATATGGGAACATTAGCATCCTGTTCCCTTATGTAATACCCGGCAGGTAAATTCCATGAATAATTTAAATTGGTTTCGCCAGGTAATCCTTGCGTATCTTCACCGTCTTTTGAATCTCCCACAAGCATAGCGAACCTGGCACCATTTGAATAATAATATTCCCTCAGACAGTTCCGTACCTTATGTCTAAGGTCAGCACCGCTAAATGTGCTATTTATCCAGTCCGCAGTCACTACTGTGGTTTCAAATCCGTGCTTTAATTTCCAGAGAGCGTAATTTTGAAAACAGTTCTCAAACATCGGCCGTGTGACAATCACAAGCCCCTGAGGCACGAAAACAGTGTATTTACCCGTACCGGATAAAGAGATGTTTTTCCCGTCGTAAATAGGCCTAACCAGCTGGCCCGGATTGTTTATTATATTAAGTATCCCTGAGGAACTGGTGAATTCCTTTACTGTCCAGATATCGCGGAGCTGGCGGGATGTGGCTATTTGTCCGAAAGCATAATAATATACATCATTATCAGAATCCGTAAAACTGACTGAACAAATCTCAATAGCGCCTACAGGCTTCCGCCTGTATTTATATAAAGGGTCACCATTGATCCAGTTTAACACAGCAGTATAGCTGCCATATGCGCGCATATCCCATTGTATACCAGGTTCGCGCTCTGCATCTCTGAAAAATATATAAAAATCTACAATGTTATCCTTATATAATGCGCATATCATTGGTCTGCAAATCGGATCGTCTGCGGGTGAAACTCCGTTAAGAAGATTAAGAACATTTTCCGGATGATTGTAATGGGCATAAGTCCATTCACTGTTTACACTTTCCGCGGGTCCAAGAATATTGTACACTTCGAAAAACATTGAGTTATTTTTCCACTCAGCTGTAACCTTGGCCTGAACAAGAGGCCTGCCACGGTATCCGTTATTAAGTAATGACAGTACAGAGGACGGCGATGAATAAGTAACCTTCCACCAGAGCTGTGTAGGATCAAGCAATGTATCCCATGAATGAGAAAAACCCCAGTCATGGAATACATGAGAACTTTTCGCAGGACCAAAAGTTGCTGTGATAAGGAATTCCGTTTCACCGAGTAAATCTTCAATAGATGTCCCGGTATAGCCGATAATATATGAACCGTCTTCATTAGTATATACTGAAGATTTTAATTGCCAGGGCTGATTGCTAAATGGACGGGTATAGAGTTTTATATTCACCTGCGCCATAGGATTACCAGCTTCGTCATTGACGATTCCGGAGCACCGGAATATTTTCATAGAAGGTAAAGGTTTTGTTATAACTGCATTACCTATAGCTCTATTCATAAAACAAAGTAGACTTATTACTGTTATAGCCTGTATCATCACTAAAATTGAATTTTTTGATTTATGAATCATTTTTTGCCTCCGAATAATCTTATAATTTTAAACAGGTTACCATTTATTTCTATCAATAATAAAGCGATAGAAGAAGATGATTTGTCACAAAAAATTTTCAAAGAATAAATTTAAAGAACGTTAAAATAGCAATTATGTGGTGCTCAGATTATCTATTATGATTACATATTCCAGGAATATTTTAAAATTATCTTTATAATACTTAAAATACGCCATTAAAAACACGTCCAAAGGTATTGAATCTGTACTTTTTATCTATAATAATACGTAAAAATAAGTTTTTATTTTAGGAAAAGCAAGATAAATCAATGACAGACAGGATATCTCTTCTGGCATCGCCGGTTCGGGTTTTCAGCCTTTTGAGATACTCTGAATGATGATAATGAATTAAGGGGAAACCGTTTTATTTATATTAGATCTCATCTCAAAAATAATAAGTAATGTGACTACCTGATTATAAATTAATATAAAACATATTTTTGAAATAATTTGCAGCTTTATTCTTTAAGGAAGGTGTTTTCTATTACAGTCGAATACATAGATCCTGAACTTCTTTGCTTTTTTTGCCGTAGAAGCCGTAAAGCATTGACTTATATCCGGATACTTTGCCGAATATGTCGTCTTGCTGCTTTTCATAAGTTTCCGTCAGGTAATTCTCATGGGATAAGGATTGAATATATTGCTTCCATGTGTTTTCAAGTCCGTTTTTTAGCGCGCGGATATTCTTCTCTGAAATTTCTGCAGGATAATCCTTATCACTGCCATATTTCTTAGCTCCGTTCGCAAGACTTTCGAGATTGACAGCAAGTATCATAAATGACTTTAAATTTTTATAAGGCATTGCATTGCTCCTGTGAATATATTTTCCTTTAAAACCAACGCGAAAATTACCCTGCCATATCGGTTTTGTTACGTTAATAATTAACTCATCTTGACTGACTTTTTAACATAAGGGTAAGGAAAAGACAAATAAAAAAAGGCAAAACAACCGATGAAAAAGGTGTCCAAA
>JAFGSG010000125.1 GCA_016934735.1 Spirochaetota bacterium
AGAGACAGGCAGAACTTGCCATACAAAACAGATTAAAATATGAGAGGCTTCTTGCTCTGCTGGAATCCGGAATTGCTTTTTTTAACAAAAAACAATACCAGGAATCTGAACTGGAATTTAAGCAGGTATTGACTATTGACCCTGAGAATAAAGAAGCCAAATCGTATCTGGAAAAAATTAACGACATAATAGAAGAGAAAAGAAATTTTGAAGTTGTCAGGATTCAGACTGAGCAGTTGTATGTACACGGCATTGCCAGTATAAAAAAGAAGGACTTTGAAAGAGCTCAAGAAGATTTTGAAAACGTACTTTCTTTAATTGAAAATTATAAGGATGCAGCTGAGAGACTTCGGAGTATTGATAGATTAAAAAAGGAATATGAAGAACAGCAAAGAGTAGCTAAGCTTAAAATAATTGATGTGCAGTTTGAAAAGGGACTTATTGCCCTGAACGAAATGAAATACAAGGACGCGATCGCTTCTTTTGAGACAGTGCTTACACTTGATCCTAAGAACGATTTGGCTAAAAAATATATTCAGACAGCTAAGGAAGCTCAGGATCAGATTGAAGAGGAAAGGGTTACCGAAGACTCCCCGTATTACAGCATAGTGAATTCATTGGAGGTTTCAGGTAAATTATTGTACGATAAAGGCGAATATTCCGAATCAAGAAGGAGATGGGAAAAAATTCTGGATTTATTTCCTAAAAACAGACTTGCGACAGAGTACCTTTTGAAGTGTAATATTAAGATAAATCCTCAGGCTTTTACGGATTTTTCGGAGAAATATATTGCTGAAGGACGCGCGTTGCTGAAAGAAAAAAATTTCCGCATGGCTTTGCAGCGGTTTGAAATGATAAAATCCATCCAGGCAAATTACCCCGGCATAGATACCCTGGTGGCAACAGCTAAGGCTGGAATAGGTACTAAACCCGCCGCTAATGTCAATGTTCCTTTGGAGGAAATTGACAGGAGAAGCAGGCTCGGTATAGATTATTACAGAAAAGGCGGAGAGGATAATATGAAGCTCGCTCTCCAGCAGTTTAAATGGATAAATGCGAATGATCCGGACAACACAAGCGCTCTGATATATATCAATAAAATTGAATCTCAATTAAGAGTCGGTGCACCTGAACCTGAAGCCGCCTCAAGATTAAATCCCAATCAGGAAAAGCTTGTGCGTACTCATTACTTTAACGGGATAAATTATTATTTTAATAATAAATTTGACCAGGCGATCGCCGAATGGCGAAAGGTTCTTGCGATTGACCCGAATAATGCAAAAGCAAAAATGAATATCAGAAGATGCCTTGCTTTACTTAAAAGATAAAAATTTCTGCATTTAGGTTTAGGTAAATACATGAAATCCGAACAAGAAATCAAAGAAAATAAAAACGTGAAAGAAGAAAAAAAAGCTGATAATGATAAAGATAATAAAAAAAGCAGGAATGAAGTAAATTTTAAAAAAGTATCGAGCCCAAAGGTTAGGTTCAGTCTTATAAAAAAGTTTTACATGACAATCATCCCTTTTGTCGCGCTAATAAGTTTGATAATGGCCGCCTATTTCATTAGGGAAGAAAGCGATATGCTTACAAATGAAATAGTGAAGTTCGCGGAAAGGGAAATCGAACATCTGGGCAATACTGCCAGTCTTTCATTGGTTCCCGGTGGTGATGTCCTTAGTCTTATAGATTCTTTAAAGAACCTGCAAAAAGTGCCGTCGATAAAATATGCATATGTACTTGATCCGAAAAACAGAATTATTCAGAACTATAGTTTGGAAAAAGGCGTTGTCGAGTCCGGAGGCGCCTCCATGGACGACGATATTACAAAAAAAGCGGCTGCTTATACGGATACGCAAAAACCATTGCTGATCCAATATCCGGACCCTTCGGACAAGTCAGGAATGATATATGATTTTTCCATTCCGGTTATGCATCCGCTGTATAAAGAGACCAGGATAGGAACAGTAAGACTGGGATTTTCCGATAAAATAATAAGAAACGCTATTGAGAATGCAACAAAAACGATAATTGTGTTTGCGGTTGTCTTTCTTGGCCTTGCCATAATTGGTTCGTTTTTACTCGCAAGGATGACCATTGCTCCGGTTAGAAAGCTTTCTTACGGTGCGGCAATGATAGGATCAGGAGACCTTGATTATAAAATAGACCTCAAGTCTTCAGATGAACTCGGAAGATTAGCCTATGAATTTAATGAAATGACAGAACATTTGAAGAAGGCCAAGGAAAGGGAAGTGGAATCGCGTGTTATGGAAGAGCAGCTTGAACTCGCAAAGGAGATTCAGGAAGGCTTAAACCCGATGGGTTTTTATGATAAAGATGGAATTCAGATAAAAGGTTTTACAAGGGCGGCAAAAGGCGTAGGAGGGGATTATTTCGATTATATTGACATAGACGGGAACAGGGTAGGAGCGCTTATAAGCGATGTATCGGGCAAGGGAGTGCCGGCTTCTCTCGTAATGGTAATGATAAGAACGGTTTTTACTTCGTATATAAGCAGAGG
>JAFGSG010000126.1 GCA_016934735.1 Spirochaetota bacterium
CACCTTTTTCATCGGTTGTTTTGCCTTTTTTTATTTGTCTTTTCCTTACCCTTATGTTAAAAAGTCAGTCAAGATGAGTTATTAATTTAAAAATAATAGCCAGTAAAACTCAGTTTGCCGGATCAGTATTGAAAAAATTAATCTCTGAATTAAGCTTGAAAGCCATATCCTTAACCAGAGATATATTATCGTTTATCTCTTCAATCCTGGTTGCATTTTCCTGCACCAGTTTGTTTATACTTGTAATGGCTTCGGCAATTTCTTTTATCCCGCCGTTTTGCCTTTCAATGGAGCCTTTTATTTCTTTGTCGCTTTCAATTACCGCTTCAGCATCTTTATTTGCTATCTCGTTAAGACTGGAATGCTGTTTCATTGAATCAAGCATAGAATTAATCATTATACCTATCTTATCAACGCCAGTTATCACTTTTTTTAACCGTCCAGTTGTTTCACTAACGCTTCTAAGTCCTTTTCCTGTTTCGGATACATTATTCTTTATGAGGCTGTCTATCCCTTTTATGCTTTCAGAAGTTTCGTAAGCAAGTTTGGTTATTTCCTTTGCAACTACCGCAAATCCGCCTCCGGATTTTCCTGCACGCGCCGCTTCTATTGCCGCATTCAATGAAAGAAGATTTATCTTCTCTGAAATATCGTTTATTATCTTCACAATTTCGGTGATTTTCTGAGAACTCTCATCAATACTGATCATGTTCCTGTTCATCTCAATAAGCTGCTTTTCACCATATTCCGCGTCTTTCAGTATAAGTGAAGTCTCTTTAGCAGATCTTTTCATTTCTTCGGTCATTTTTAAAATGTGGTCAGATATTTTATTAATTATTTCGATTAAAGATGACAGGCACTTAGACTGATTTTTAGCATAAATAGATACTCTGTCCATATATTTAACTATCTGGTCGCTTACTGCATTTATCTCTTCAATACACGATGCCTGCTCCTGCAGATTGCCGCTGAAGGAATGAATTGATTCCTTCATATCAAACGAAGAATCAGCAAGGCTGGTTGAGCTGAATTTTACGGTTTTTATTATTTCTTCTATCCTTTCAAGAAAGCTATTGAAATACACAGTAATCACGCCGTATTCGTCTTTTGTGATAATATTCAGACGTGTCGTAATATCGCCACCGGATATTTTTCTTAAAACAGATTTATACTGTTTCATATTGTCGATAGTTGAACGTATGATAATAACAATCAGCAAAATAATGATCCCGATAATTACCAGGCTGCTTGAAATCTGGGTTATCCTTAAAGTCCGGGTGTAAAAATTTAACATACTATTTTTTTCCGTAAGCACATTGTTGTTCAGATTAATATAATCCGAAAAAAGACCGCTCATAAGCAGTAACTCTTTTTTTGTTTCATTGTTATATATATTTATTTTCTCTTTAAAAGATTCCCCGAACATCATTCGCGCTGAATTAAAAAGATTAACATTTACCTGGCCCATTTTATCGAACACTTGTCTTCGTCCGGTATCCATATCCCAGTATGGCCCGGAGCCCTTGAATGAATAATACCATTTAGCGAAATCTGTTTCATTATGGTTCAATTGCCCTTTAAAATCCACATCCGCTACTATAGACTCGAGCAATTCCACGCTCCATATTAAATGTTCAAAATAATTATCTCTTAAAAAATGATTATTACTTTCTATCTTTTTCAAATCATTCAATACAGAATCTCTTTTAATATCCAATAAAACAGAAGCCGAGTTCTGGCAGAATACCAAAAGAATTACAAGTATCAACGATAACTGTACTCTTTTTTCTTTTATCCATGTGAAGTTTAATTTAGGAATAAAGCTTAAATTCAATCTCATTTGCAATTGTTTCCTTGAACATATTAATTAAAAACCTGTTAAAAGCAAAGAGACAAACTATGTTTAATAATATTAAAAAATTATCAGTAATTTTTAAATTTTTTATGAATTTCCAGCTGTTGATTTTATAATTTATTATTTTTTAATTATTTCATATTCCCTTTATCATTTTTTTATAAAAAGGCCTTCTTTATTTCCGCATCAAACCAAATTAAGGGAGGTAAAAACAAAATGAAACGCAAAATTTTATTTCGACTTATAATGGTCGGCGTTTTAATCGTGTGTTCCGCTAACATGGTCTTTGCAGGCGGTTCACCTAAGTATATTTTCTTTTTCCTGGGCGACGGTATGGCTAACGCGCAGGTACAGGCAACTGAAGCATATCTTACAACTCTAAACGGCGGATCTGCTACTCTTGCTTCAGATCTGTTAAAACCGGAGAATCGTCTAAATATGTCTAGGATGCCGGTACAAGGTATGCAGACCACCTATGACGCGCATGCCTTAATGACAGACTCAGCGTCAGCAGGCACTGCTTTTGCCTGCGGCATTAAAACAAGAAGCGGAATTATAGGCATGGACGAAACCGCTTCAAAAAGCTACAAAAGCGTTGCAGAGCTCGCTTCTGAGAGAGGCATAAAAGTCGGCATAATCACAAGCGTTTCTCTCGATCACGCAACACCGGCATCGTATTACGCAAGCGTGGCAAACAGGGGATATATGAACAGCATCGCTACCCAGCTCGCAGAAACCGGTTATGAATTCTTCGGAGGCGGCGGATTTGTTTCTCCAACCGGTCCAGCGCGCACTGGAGATAGCAGCAACAATATCTGGGAACTCTTGAGCAACAAGGGCTACACAGTACTAAATGACAGGGAGTCAATAATGGCGCTTAAAAAGAATCCAAAAAACAAAGTAGTATGCATCAATCCCTGGCTGCAGGATTCAGCGGCCATGCCGTATGCAGTGGACCGTCCTGAGACCAATCTTTCCTTAAAGGAAATAACGGAAGTTGCCATCGCTACTCTGTATAATTCCAGAAACAAAGGCAAAAAAGGATTCTTCTTAATGGTTGAAGGAGGCAAAATAGACTGGGCATGCCATGCGAACGACGCACTCGCCACAATTGGCGATATGCTCGACTTTGATGATGCAGTCGGAGTTGCACTCAAATTTTATAAAAAGCATCCCCATGACACTCTGATTGTAGTAACAGGAGATCATGAAACAGGCGGCATGACCATAGGTCATGCGACTACTGCTTATACTGCCTACTATGACAGATTGCTAAATCAGAAATGCAGTTTTCAGTACTTCGCCGCCAACTATTGGAAAGAGCATAAAGCAAATTACAGCTCGGGCTACAATTACACACAATCCGATAATCTTACAACAAATCCGGAAATGACTGCTCTTATGAACGACATTTTCGGCCTGGACTACACCAAGCTCAACGATTATCAGAAAAAGAAACTGGAAGATGCTTACGACAAATCCATATGTGGGATGAACAACAACAGTAGCTCGGAAAACGCTCTCCTTTATGGAAGCTATGAACCGATCATCGTAACTATTACCCATATTTTGAATGAACGGGCAAGCATCGGCTGGACTTCTTATTCGCACACAGGTGTGCCTGTGCCGGTATATTCCATTGGCCATGATTCAAAACTCTTTAACGGATTCTATGACAATACTGATATTGCAAAGCGTCTGGCAAAAGCCATGAATATATGGTTCTCTCTGCCTGTTGAGAAATAGGTACATTTTCTGACATACTGACATATCAATATATAATGAGTGCGCTGCAGGCTATCAATGCCGGCAGCGCACTCTTATTGTCAACAAATGCAAGAGAACACTAGTTTTAAAAATTGGGATTTATCAACTATTAAACGGATTAAAACTTATGAATATTCGCCGTGAATGGACATTTTCAATTGTAATTGCATGCCTTTGCGCAACGCTTGCTTTTCTGGATATATGTAAAATTCCGCAAGCTGCCGGCGGCGTGCGAAGCCGGGCTCTTATCACTGAAGTTGACAACAGCCGCGTCAGAATAAATCTTATTGTGAAGACTAACGCTCAGTA
>JAFGSG010000127.1 GCA_016934735.1 Spirochaetota bacterium
TAAACTTTCTTTACTCTCGGAGTCAACTTTCTTTACCTTTTGGAGTAAACTTTCTTTACTCTCGGAGTCAACTTTCTTTACCTTTTGAAGTAAACTTTCTTTACTCTCGGAGTCAACTTTCTTTACCTTTTTTTGACATTTTTTTGCGCTGAAATTTGAAGCTATTGCGGGATCCGATGCCTGTGTTTCGAGGATTGCATTATTCCATTTTTCTGTTGTACGTAAGCTCTTTTTCTCTCTTTCTACCAGGCCGTATTCAATTAAATTTTTCAGAATTTTAAATACGGATTGTTTGGATATTCCAATATGCTCTCCGAGATATTCTTTCTTTGCTGTACACCATCCGTCAGGATAGGATAAATGATAAATGCTATTTGCGATGGCATATTCATTCAGCGTAATACCGAATTGTTTTTGAATCCTATGGTTAATGTTAGTCCACTTATCCATTCATAAACCCCGATTTATTATGTCGCATCCGTGCAGTTTTTTTAAAACTTATTTACGCAATTATCACGCAATCCGAATCTTTTAATTGCTCTTTGAGATAATCCTTTATTGCGTGTATGCACTCGACACGCCAGAAGCCGCCGCTCGCTTCGAATAGCGCGAATTGTGCTCCAGGTTGCATACGCAAAACAAACTGCGATTCAGGCTGCTCTATTTCCGGGAATGTTCTACGCGGCTTTAAATTTACCGGATTAGGCAGAATCTTTTTATCGAGACTTACAATTCCTGTTTTTACCGCGGTTGATTGGCTGTGGCCGTCATCTTCAGTGTGTACTTTCGCCCCATCCTCAACATTGCCGGTATATTCAATTACATTTTTAAGTTCTTTGGTTTCAATGAATTGTGAAAGCAGGCTTATAACAAACATATCTTGCGGCAGGAAGGAATTGAACTTATAATTAAAATCAATAAAGTTTGCTCTTACATATTCTCTGCGTCTGCCATATTGCGGCTCAAATACTCCATAAACTGATACAAGATTATAATCATCAATTTGAACTGTATATTTATTTTCGTCGTCTAATTTGTTTTTGACGTAATCAATTATACCGGATAGTGTGTGCAGATTAAGAAGTTTCGGATCCGGTGTCGCGGGCTTCTTTATTTCATGCAAAGGTTTATTTGAATAGTCCACACCGTCGACATTATGGACAGTTATTCCGGACATATCTTCAATTTTTTCAATAAAACTTTTATCGATCATTTTCAACCTCCTTTAATTTCACGACCTCTCCGGTCTCAAATGGTAAATCTTTTTGCTCATTGCTCGATTCCAATGCGACGAGCTCTCCTTCTTTCTGCCCGACATACATGACAGATCCAACATCTCGCGGCGGCATAAGCTTTTTGTCGACGTGGATTGAATAATACACCATACGTCGTTCATCATCCGCCGGCAAAATCTTAACAGAAAGCTTTATTTCTCTTGTTTTTTTTGCTTCTGTGTTAGGATCTATTATGTTAGCAATAACTTCGGCAAGGGCTTCGTCAAACCGTTCGACCGCAGCTCCATGCGAGATATTATTCAACGATACTTTTAAAAAATTATCCATACATCCTCCTTTTTAAAAATTAATGGATGTCCGTTTCCGGACTATACATTTTAATGCGAAATTCCTTCCAAACGCTTAGCTGTAGTTTCATGAATCTCTCTTAATTTCTGCAGCGTAACCATACTGCCAAGTATTGCGATATTTAACATGTGAGCGCATGCTTTCTTGTATGCATAAATTGCTTTTTCATCAGGAAGGTCAATCTCTGAATCAGTGTTCCTTTTTTTCGCGGCATCCCGGCGCATCATAGCCAGATCATAACCCACTGTTTTTGGATTAAGTCCAGTTTCATCCGCAAGTTTTTTCTGATCTATTCCCAAAGATTTGCTATTGATGAGTTCCAGTTTGTCGTCGAAATCCGTGACAAGAAATCTATAAAGATTTTTTCGCTCAGTCGGCGTTAAATGCCGTCTCAAAACATTATCCTTTACAAGGAACTGCTTTTGCTGTTCGACGTTTAAATTATTTTCGATATATTGAACAGGAACAGTTGCGAGATTAAGTTGTTTTGCAACAAGCAAACGCCTGTGCCCTGCTAATAATACACCGTTCTTTAAAGCTATAAGCGGAACAATTATTCCCCGCCTTTTAATGTCGTTAAAAAGCCAATCCGTATTGGCGCCTTCTGCAGGTTTAAAAAATTTTGCGTTTAACGGATTTTAGTTTATTTATCTCAACCTGTTTTACGGGTTTCAATTTGATCTGATTCATAAATCACCCTCTCCTTTTTGTTCTTTATTTTAACATTATATACTTTCATCAAAGCATCGATAGTCTTTGTATTTGGCGTTTGATATGCATTAAATTTAATTTCATTACTCATCGCAATCCGCAACATTAACAGGTTTAGTTGTGCTACGTCCATTTCTTTGATTCGTTTATCTATTTCTTCGCCAAAATGATACTCTGTCGCTTTGCTAATCCATCCTTCAGCTTTAGAAATAACTACAGCCAGATCGAATCCTAAATGATCCCATATTTCTCGTACAAATAAACGCTTTGCTTCAAGAGGTAATGAGCTGCCTTGTTTTTCTGCCGCCTGTAGCACTGCATTTACCTTCGCGGTACGGAGATCTTCAGCATCCTTCAGTTTCTGCCTTTCTTTTTTTTCCTGTTCTTTCTGTTCAGGGGATTTTTGTGATGAATAATAATTATTGTTTACGACTTTTCCGTAGGTAACGCGTCCGGGCTGATTGCCGGCTGCAACCAATACTTTTTTCGCTCCCGGATCCTTTTTTTTGCATTCGGTCCATGTATGCGGTTCAACAACATTTTTCGGCATATTCCTTACGTAACTGTCTGCCACTAAAAGGATATCCTCATCTTTGAGCTCTTCACGTTTTAATTCAACGATCCGAGCTTGTTTTTTTGAAAAACAAGTTCTGTCTATGCAATAATCCTTTTTCTTTTTTCCGTCTTTGCAGACGTCTGCAAAAAGTTCCGGCTGATATCCTGTTCGCTTCGGACAATCTTCACATGATCCGGCTTCAGGGAGCAGTTCTGAATCGGCCATTTTCCATGTGATCTGAGACATACTCAACAATATGTGATTGTGAATATAATCATCAAGATTCCGCACGGAAATCACTTCTTTTGAATAGTTGAATAATCTATCTTTCATTATCTCTCGCTGCTGATCCGGGCCCAGTCTCGCAATCAGAATCGCATGGCCTGCAGTGATTTTATTCTCGACAAACAGCTGCTTGGCCTCCTCAATAAGGGAACTAAGCTTTAAACGCTGATATATATAGCTTGTGCTTTTGCCGACTTCAGATGCGATCGTATCGATTGTATATCCCGCCCTGTCGATCAGCTGGCTATATCCATCGGCCTCATCGAGTGGATGTACATCGTCGCGCTGCAGGTTTTCAATTGTTTGAATTTTTAATGCTGTAATGTCATCAAGTTCCCGGACAATACATGGCAGCGTATCATTTCCCGCGATTCTGGATGCTCTCCACCGGCGCTCACCGGCTACGAGCTGGTATTTTACCTTCCCTGAGTTTGAGCATCGAGAATTACAATCATGTTGTCCACATTTCCGACAACATCCAGGGTTATGTTCGCAATCCATTCCTTGAAGATGAGTGCATGTTTCCGGATTGCAAATAGGCTTTAGTCTTACTACTGCCGGCTGCTGAACTCCCACAGCCTTTATTGATTCGGCCAGCTGCTCAAGTTTCGCCTGGTCAAATCCCCCAACGCGTCTGTTTGCCGGATGCGGTTCAATAAGATCCAACTGTATCATTTCGATTCTGTCGTCCATATCCCCTCCGATTTAAAATTACCAGTATGTCATTTCTATATTTATTTTAAAAAGCCCGTCTCTCCGGACCGCCACTTGTCTTTGCAGGTCGTCAGCTGTTTTCGTAATCTGTCCATCGTCAAGCGTCTGTTCCGCTTTGTCACTCCCATCGCATAGCAGGAGAATAACGCTCAGTTTATGTCCGTCTACTTACAGCAATATTTAACTTATTTTTTTGCGTTGCGCACCGACCGGACTCGAACCGGCTTAGATCAGCCACGCTGTCTCCATGTACCCACAATGCAGTGCCCCATCCCGTAGCTTTCCGGGTCGTCATCAGGTTTATTACAGAGGCGTCTATCCGTTCAACTCCGTTGTCGATTTCGAGTATAGCACCCCGATTCAGAACGCTTTCCTCTGCCATTGCCGTGTAGCCTGAATACGGTTGGTTTTTCTTCGAGACATCCGGTGCCGATCCGGAAATTGTCTGCAAACAATCGCGTCCGCGCTGCCTCACCATCTTCATTGATAACCAATCAATAATATTTAGCTTAACCTCCGAAATATTTTATTCTGACAAGGCTTCGCTTTTCTGCTCCGCCATTGTTTGCCGTTTATAAAGCATAATCACTCTATCGCGATCCTGCCGTGATAAAGTGCTCTTTTTTTCCTGAATGAGTTTGTATTCCAGTGTAATAAATTTTTCCCGGTTATTATCCGGTTTGCTGTTCTTGAATAAAAATCTTTTAGCCTGGTTGTATTTCTTCAAACCGAGTCCATTCGCAAGCGCGATGATATTAAGCTGTGAAAGATTCCTAACCCGTTTAAGTGACTTCATGCGATGTACTCCCTGCCTATATTTATTGATATTATTCTCGCAAGCTTGCGCTTCAGTTCTTTTAACACGAAATAATTGCAAACAATATCACCGGCTTCCTCATGCGTCGTGCACTTCCGTGTTGTAGAAAGTTCGCCATAATATTCCGCGATTCCGCCGGGACGTGTAAAATGATAGCAAATTTCCTTTATTTTTTTGACTTTATAACCCGCCATAAACTCCTTTTATTTTTACGCCTCTCCATTTGCGCCAGCATGATATCCGCTATTACAAGAAGCTGGCCTTTGTGCACGTTCAACACCTCGGTAAGGATCCTGTTCCCATCATTGCTAAGCTGTTTCAGCCTTATCCGGCCGTGAATGTCCAGTTCCGCGAACTTTCTCTTTGAGCGTAATAAGTCGTGGATCTCTTTTCTGACTTCGTTGATGTTAGTAATTTTCATTGCTGTCCAGACTGAAAATCCACCGTATGAAATTAGTTAGCCAGTAAGGCCAGTTTTGTCTGTATCTGTATAAGCTTAGACCGTTCATATTCCTTACCGAATCTGCCTGCCTGCTTTGCATTGGCTTTGTTGTAATAAGAACCGCTTTGTCCATAATGCTCCTCCAGAATTTTGTTTATTTTAATAATTGAATTTTTGATGTAAAATACCGTCCTTTCAATATCCGGCTTTTGCTCTTTAATATTTTGCATTATGCAAACAACGTCCGGCCGTTCTTTTTCGTACCGGATAATATTATTAATACATTCAAGTTTCCGCTTCTTATCGGCCAGAATATATTCGAGATTTGCTTTCCACACTTTGAGATCCTTAATGTCGTCAGCAGTCATGAGGTTATCCTTCAATTTTTTTTATTATTAACAAATAATCATTAGCCATCAATAAAACAGACTGGAAATTTTCCTCCTCTCGGGGATTATCTTTAAAAAAGCTTCTGAATTTTTCCGCGTGTTCAATCCAGAGCTTCGCGGTTATCAATTGATCACACTTTATTGCATTATATGTATTACGGATAAAAGTGTACGGCGTTGTCTGTGTATTTTTCATTTCGCCGAAAATATCGATGTCCTCAAATATTGTTTTCTCTGTCTCGCCCATTCTTTTTGCCGCATTTACAGACTATGTTTTTTGATATAGCAAAATCAGTATGTATGACCGTCACTCTACCGCACTTGCAGGTATTCGCGAATTCCCGATATTTGATTTTATCCCCGCCTTTCTGAGCGCGGTCACATATTCTTTCCATCTTCCTTTCGCCTTTATATTCTCTTTAATTTTTTGAATAGTATGAGCTGTATGGATAAGTGTGCTTTCCATGCGTTCAATATCGTGCTCATCAATATTCTTTGCCCACTCCGGTCCTTTCATTTTCCGTCCCCGGACAGCAGCGTATGTGCAATAAAACATGCATCCGGAAGCATGTTTTCTTTTTCCAGGTAATCTATAACCTTGAGTTTCTTTTTCTTTGCTTCAGCGAAAATGTTAATCTTGTATTCGGTTGCCAGCATTTTATATACGCGGCCCTAGGTGTACTTTGGATCAATATCCCTGCCCTTGCTTTTATTCCGGTCAATATAAGTATGTATGATATTGACCAGCTGCTGGCGTTCGCTTGTTTTGCCCGGGTCCGTCATACAAATAACTCCGTCGCCGTTTTAAGAGCGTCTTTCATTAGATTCTGCTCTTCGATGTAATTAAGAACGCGCATTTTTTTATATGCTGCTTCAGCCGAAATATTAGTGCAAAGTCTATGTCCTAAACAGATATAAAGATGCGACATAGCATCACCGAACTCCAGACCGTTTGAAGCCGAAAAATCGTTTATGAGTTGGATGAGTTTCTGCCTGTCTGTCTGAATTATTTTGTCCTGAATTTTGGAAACAATTGCCTGTTGCATCATTAGCAGTCTCCTTATAATCCTGAATAATCTTAGCCTCGCGCTCGCGTTTTTCCTGAAATGCGACCCGCATTTCGTTAAAGATTTTCCACTTTTGCTTGCCTTCTTTTATCGATAAAAATTCAAGAAATTGCTTGTCATCAGGTAATACCATCCAAGATATTTGTTTTAATTTAGAATCTTTTTGCATGTTATTAACAATTATTAGTACGCTATCAATGTAACTTGATTACACTACTACGATATTTATAAAATTATGTCAATATAAATTTACTTTTTTCGTAAAAAAAATTTCAAAATAGTGGATTTAAGCATTAAAATATACGATATATTATATAATTGTTAATTATTATTAGTGGAATAATATATAAATGCAGGAAATAATTTGTGGGCAGCTATTGCAAAAATGGTTGTCTAAAAAAAATATAAGTCAAAGAACGCTTGCTAAAAATCTCAATAAACCTGAAACTACTATAAGTAGCTGGATGAATAAAGTCGATATCAAGATTAGCAATATCCAGAAGGTTTGCGAGGTTTTAGACATCGGAGTTTGGCAGTTCTTTGCTCCGGATGATCTTGTGCTACCGGAATATACGCCGGAACAAAAGCAATTTTTTACTGCTTTCGGCCAACTCCCGGAAGAACTGCAAGACAAAGGCCTTGATATCTTAAATGCCTATCTCGACGCTTATATAGCAGGGAAAGAAGCAAAATTCAGATAATTTCTCATAAATAAAAAATGATACCTATCATTCAATCATTAACTAAAGTTGTAGGCTCAGGTGAGATTATTACTATTGCCTATAACGGAGGCAGCCACCCCGGAGAAGAAAGAAAAATTGTCCCAATTAAATTGTCTCACGAAGATTTATTTGCCATAGACCCGGAATCTAATAAACACAAGCAATATAAAATCGATAAAATTGCGTGGATTGAATTATCTGATGGACAACACGTATTAAATACAAATGTTATCCCTATTGTTATATTAGAGATACCAATTTTTACTACTTTAAAAGAATACATTAATCAATTTAATACTGAATTAGTCTCGGCTGGCTGGTATATATCGCAATCCGAAAACGCATATGCTATTGGAACTTTTTTTAAAAATGGAAAACCGCGCAAAACACCAAGTGTATTGATTCAATTTTTCGATAGAAGCCTTGAAACAAATTTTGTTTGGGATCACGATTCGGGAACTATGGTAGAGATCAAGAAAGAACTTACCGGGCTTGAAAGACCCTGGCGCGTTGATAGCTGGAGATTTACATGTGGAGAGACTTTTTCTAAATTATATAAAGCATTTGATGTTTTTCTTAAAGAAGCACGCGCCAGCGATCCAGCAACTGCAAAAACTATTTATTCTCTTAATAAATAAAAAATATTATAACAATAAATTATATTACCATGTAGATTCCTTTCGACGGATATAGCGCAAAGTGCTGATTATTAAATATTCTTTTGCTTTTTATATATCCTCTTCGCCTCCCTGCACTTCCCCGCCGCTTCCATATATTTCTTTTGAAGCTTTTTTTTAAAATCGTGATCGGTATTTTTTACAGATAAAATTTTATTTAATTTCATATTTTCCTTTATCTAAATATAATTTTTCCCGATATAATTATATATACAAAATATTATTTAAAAAACTAATATATTGCATTAATATAATCCTTTTTTAAATCATTTATCAAATTTATTTAAAATCAATCCGGAATTTGAATATAATTATGTCGCAAACGATTGGTAAAAGGATTCGAATAAGAAGAAAAGAACTTGGATACAGCCAAAGGCAAATTGCCAAAAAACTGGATATAGGCCAGAGTACATATTCAAGAATTGAAAGAGAAATAATCAGAAAAGAAGAAATATTGTTGTATAAGATTTCTGATGCGTTGAGATGTATACCATACGAACTATTATTCCCGGATATCCGCATCCAAAGCTTAAACGATGAAGAAAAAGAAATTCTTGAATTATACGATAAACTACCGCCGCGGATGCAGTTGATAATTAAGGAATTATTGAAAGAATGGGTTAAACATGGAAGGAAATAACTACTTTAATCTTCTTTAAATAAATAATCACCTGATAGTTCGGTGCCAATACTCCAGATCCTTTATGCAGCTCGTGAATAATATCTTGACAATTTATCGATCGTTTCATCAATAATAGTTCGGAAAGCGTCCCTCCGGGGGCGAATCCAATAATATCTGATTTTCCGGCAGGCAGCAGTATCCGGCCGCCGATCCGGAATAGCCCCTGATAATTAAAAATATTTATGATTTTCCAATAAATCTCCGATTACTTAAAGAGATTTTGTACATTTTTAAAATTATTCTGTAATTGTATTAATATTTCTTATAAATATTCCCGGAGGAATATAATGTCCAATTTAAGACTTGGAAACAAAGAAAAAAGAGACTATATCCGCATGAATATTGACACTGAAGTAGGATGCAAAATACGCGGCTCTAATGAAGAATTTAAAGGGAAGTGTAAAAATCTTTCACATACCGGGCTTCAGTTCACAACAGCTAAACCTTTAAAAGAAGGTTCTGAACTGGATATAATCCTGCAGGTATCGGGTGCTATTCCTCAAGCCCCGTTAAGAGCGGTATTAGCGGTTAAACGCGTAATAAAAGAATCAGAAGACAGCTATGTAGTCTCAGGCAAATTGAAAGATGTGAAGTAAGTACATTGCCTTATGCCCTGATATATTCCTTTAAAACATCCGGAATTTCGATATTCCCGTCAGATGTCTGATAGTTTTCCATTATGGCAGCCAGAGTTCTGCCTGCCGCAAGGCCTGATCCGTTTAGCGTGTGCACCAATGCAGGCTTTTCCCCTTTAGCTTTCCTGTATCTTATTTTTGCACGCCTTGCCTGGTAATCGAGAAAATTTGAGCAGGAGCTTATCTCCATGTATCTGTCAAGACCCGGCATCCATACTTCGATGTCGTATGTCTTCGCGGATGATGCAGATGTATCGCCGCTGCATAGAAGCACAACGCGATAATGAAGATTGAGCTTTTGCAGAACAGCTTCAGCGTTTGCGGTCAGCTTTTCCAGCTCATCGAACGAGCTTTCGGGTTCTACGAATTTAACAAGCTCGACCTTCTGGAACTGGTGAACGCGTATCAGCCCGCGTGTATCTTTGCCCGCAGCTCCTGCCTCGCGCCTGAAGCACGAAGACTGCATGGTCACGCAGATGGGAAGATCTTCTTTATTGAGTATTTCATCTCTGTAAAGATTTGTCAGCGTTACTTCAGCTGTAGGTATAAGTGATAATCCGTCACGTTCAATTCGGTAAAATTCATCTTTGAATTTAGGATATTGCCCGGTACCGGTCATACTGTCGTCGTTGACAATGAACGGGCCGAATACCTCCGTATATCCGTGCTCCCGCGTATGGAGATCCAGCATAAAGCTAATAATTGCTCTCTCAAGCTTTGCAGCAAGTCCGCGGTATACGTAAAAACGCGCGCCTGCGAGTTTAACTCCCCTTTCGAAATCGAGTATGCCAAGTTCGGTACCGATAACGTAATGCGGTTTCGGAATAAAAGAGAACGACGGCTTTTTGCCCCACTCACGGATTACCTTATTGTCTTTTTCGTCCTTACCTATAGGAACGGATTTATCCATAATATTCGGCACTGAAAGATGCATATCATTAAAGCTTTCGTTAAGCTTTTCAACTCCGGTTTCCAGTTCCTTCATTTCATCTGTAATGCCCTGCACTTCCTGCCTTAACTGAGAATCGTCCTTGCCCGCTCCTTTAAGCTTCCCTATCTCTTTGGAGATCGCGTTTCGCCTTTCGCGCAGTTTGTCTATTTTTGCAATGTGGTCCCTTCTCTCTTCGTCGAATTTCTGCAGGGCATCAAGATCAACAACTTTCTCCATATTTCTATTCTTCAAAAGTACGCGTATGCTTTCCATGTCTTCACGTATCAGTTTTGGATCTATCATGGCCTTACCTCAATATTTTATAACATAAAACTGTTTCCATAACGAATGAATATGCGGGCATTTTTAATTAATGATATTCATAGCGTCAAGAAAGATAATAATAGAGTTGTTGCATAACTCCCTGACTTCAAGTATCAAGTGCGACAAATAGGGAAAAAGATAATAGCCTCATAGAGAAACAATCATAGGATTGGATCGACGAAGACA
>JAFGSG010000128.1 GCA_016934735.1 Spirochaetota bacterium
AAGGCTATACTTCGGGAAAAGAAGCGAAAAGCTTACACCGGACGACAGAGAACAGATGCGTCTTTTTAATGAAGCGGAAGAGGGAGCCGAAGAGAATGATAATAATAATGATGAAGCAGTCCACGAAGAAAATTTCTCAAGAGTAAAGAGCCATACGCGAAGAAAACCCGGAAGAAAAGCCCTATCTCCCGATCTTCCAAGAGTTGAAATAGTACATGATTTATCCGAAGAAAAAAAGAAATGCCCCTGCTGCAGAAAGGAAAGGCCTGTCATAGGCAAAGAAGAGACAGAAGAGCTGGATATAGTACCCGCAAAAATCAAAGTAATAAAGCACATAAGAATAAAATACGGCCCATGCGAATGCGATGAATTTTTGCATCAGGGAATAGCTGAAGTAAAAACAGCTGTTATGCCTGAAAGGATGATACCCGGGAGCATAGCGAGCCCCGGACTCCTTGCGTATGTATTAACATCGAAATTTGCAGACAGCCTGCCGTTTTACAGGCAGTCAAAGATGTTCGAACGGATAGAGGCGGATATTTCCCGCGCGACAATGTGCAACTGGGCGATCCTCACGTCAGAGAGATGTAAAGAACTCATGAGTTTAATGGCAGAAGAAATACGCTTGAGGCCTCTTATCCAGATGGATGAGACAACCCTTCAGGTTCTGCATGAGCCTGAAAGAAAAGCGGAAACTAAATCATATATGTGGGTAAAAGTCGGGTATCCGTCAGGAGATAAGGGTAAACCATTGATACTCTACAACTACCATCCGACCAGATCACAGGGAGTACCGGAAGAATTCCTGAAAGATTACAGAGGATATCTCCAGACCGACGGCTATGCGGGATACAACCATACGGGAGCAATCGAAGGCATTGTTCACGCCGGCTGTTTTGCTCACGCGAGAAGATATTTTTATGACGCTATGAAGCAGAATAAAAAGTCAAAAGCAGCACATAAAGGGCTTTCATATATCCAGAAGATATACAGTATAGAGAATGAGCTCAGACAGAGAAAATTGTCGAATGATGAATTTATCCGTAAACGAAAAGAAATCGTGACTCCTGTATTAAATGAATTCCATAACTGGCTCTTGACTCAAAGCGACTCAATCCTGCCTGAAAGTAAAACAGGGAAAGCTATCAGATACGCAATATCCGAGTGGGACAAGCTTACAAAATATCTCCTTCATTATTTGATGACTCCGGATAACAATACTGTTGAGAATGCCATAAGACCTTTTGTAATCGGCAGAAAAAATTGGCTGTTCGCTAATACTCCTCGCGGAGCTCATGCAAGCGCTGCAATTTACAGTCTGATAGAATCAGCAAAGGCTAATCGTATTGAGCCTTATCATTATCTCAGATTTCTGTTTATCAATTTACCGAAAGCGAAATCCCGCGAGGATATGCATAAACTTCTGCCAAATCATATCGATCTTAACAATATCGATTTGCCGTAAAAACGGATAACGCGGCGAATTTGACGCTTACCTTCATTTATAATGTTTTGAATTTACAACAATTCACATTGTACTGAATATAGATTTTATAGTAAATTAAACAGGCAAATGATAATCTCAATAGTAGCGGATAATTCAGGTACTATTGCATTAATCGGATGATCCAGACAATGATTACAGAAAATAAGGCAGTATAAACTAAAAATTTATTCTGCAGCCATAATGGGATGCTGCCTTTAACAAAAAAAATTATCATCAGCATCAGGAAAGGCAGCGAGAACATATTCATTCTTAATGCTTCCGTAATTTTAAGCTGTCCTAAAAGCAAAAATGCACGCGACATCCCGCATCCGGGACATGGTTTGCCGGTAACAGCATGAAACGGACATAAAGGAATATCTGAAATATAATTAACCAGGTTTATTTTAAAACAGTAAAATAAAATTCCGGAAACAGCAACCATGCAGACTATAATGCCGGTAGAAAAATATAATATTTTTTCCGGTTTCTGCATCGGTTTAATCTGAATAAGGGCGGGATTTTCCATGTTAAACGATTAACTTACAATTTTATTGATCTCGTATTGATGGATACAGTCCACGACAATGGACAAACCGAAAAGTGTAACCAGGCAGCTTATTACGGGAAGCGAATCTGAAATATCTTTGTCGTTGTTTTTTTGGATCTCCACAATAGCGCAGCCCATTTTGTACTGATAAAATATATGATATATTCCGCATGTAATTATCGAGAAAAGTATCCAGTGGGAAAATTTAAATTCCTGCCGGTTTAATAAATAGTTGCATGCTTCCATTTGCATGTAATTCCAGTACAGGTTAAAAATGCCGCATGTTATAAGCGTCAGTATTAAATACACAGGAATGCTGACATTGTATTTTGACTTTTCCGGATGACCGTATGCGGGTTGTTTTGGAATTATATGATCCATGATGTCTCCTGGAAGCCGTCTGTAAAAAAATGCTTAATAATTCAGATAAATTCCGGGTGCTGCTCAGCTATAATTGAGTACATCCTGCAGCTTATTTGTTGAGTCCATAACATCCTTTGCAGAGGCATTTATATTGCCTGCTCCGGACGCAAGGGTCTGAATCGATTCATTGATAGTCAGCACAGCCTTATTGATTTCCATCAGTGCATTGGCCATTTCTGTCATGGAGTTGTTGACTGTCTCAGAAACGTTCATTACTTCGCCCGCGTTTTGTTTTACAGACAGATTCATATCCATATCCTGCCGGCTTATATTGCTTACGTCAACAACTATTGCTCCGAAAGATGAAGCAAGTTCAATTACGTCCTGAGCGGATTTGTTTACTTTAGATAATGATTCGTCCGTCTGTTTCATATCAAAAGAAGTGCTTTTTACAAGAGAGGTGATCTCATTAGAGTTGATCTGTGTCTGTTCCGCAAGCTTGCCGATTTCATCTGCTACAACAGCGAACCCTCTGCCGGATTCACCTGCTCTCGCAGCTTCTATGGCCGCGTTAAGGGATAGAAGATTAATCCTGTTGGATATATCGTTGATTATTGTAACAGCGTTTGTTACACTGCTGCTGCTATTGAGGGCGTTTTCCATATTTTTTTTTGATAAGCCTATTTCTTCTATGGAGTCCTTTATCCTTTCATCGAGTTTTTCCTTGAGGGCCAGAGCATTTTTCATCTTTTCCATGCCTCCACTTACGATGCTGAACATAGTGTCAAGCTTTTCAAGAAGGTTTTTCATCAATTCGACCTGCCTTGCGGTCATACCGGCGGAAGATTCCGATGTTGCGGCTATCTCTTCCAAGCTGGATGTCATCTCTTCAATGCTGGATGCCTGAGTCTGTGCGCTTTCCGAAAATGTATCAGACCCGGATGACAATCCAAAAGCAACAGATGATAGCTGTGCGGAGACCCCGGAGCATGTGTTTAAAATTTCATTTATCCTGTTTAACTGCTTTTCTATCTCAACTCTTTTATTTTCAAGATCCCCCATAGTTGCCTTAACAATTTTTGAAATCAGTAGGCATAAGATCATAATGAACACAGCTACAATAATAAATTGTGAAATACTTATTCCTGTAAATTCAGCCGGGATAACATCTACGGCTTTCAATATTACCGCTGTCCCCAGCCCGATAGTAAGCACGGACGTAATAAAAATTATTTTCGCGCCGCTGTAAAGTGCCGACATGACAATAAATATAAAAAGATAAAATAAATAAATATATTTGCCTGCTATTGAATCAATAGTAAAAGCCTGAAAAGCTACCAGTAAAAGCGGGAATAATATACCGAGAGAAATTGCAGTTGTATAAAAACCGTGTCTCAGAATTATGAGGCATAAAATAAACGAGCATAGAATTACAGCCATACTTATGGTATAGTCCACAGTTACAACATGAGGAGAAAAGGCGAATGTAATGATATATGTAATTAAAATAAGGAAAATAAAACAAAACTGCATACTCATAAAGACTGCAGCTCTTTGTTGTTTCATAAAAGGAGCATCAATATATTTTTTTAAAAAAGTATTTCGAATAGAGGGCAATAATAGTGTCATAATAATTCCTCCGGCAATGTTATGCTTTTATTAATTATAATGAGGTAACCATAAATGAATCAGATCATTTATTTTTATTAAAATAATCAGGGTATAATTTTTTTGCGCATTCCGGACATAAACCATGAGTAAATTCTGCTTCTGAATGGTCTCTGATATATACTTCAATTTGCTCCCAGTACCCTTTATCATCTCTGATTTTTTTACAATAAGAGCAAATAGGCAGAATTCCTTTTAAAGTTCTAATCTCAGCTAAAGCCTCCTGAAGCTCTTTGATAAGTTTTATTCGTTCTTTTTCATCTCGTTTGCGATCAGTAATGTCCCTGCATAAACACAATATTAGCTTCTGGCCGCTGTAAACAGCTCCATTATTGCTGAGTTCCACATCTATGATTGTGCCGTCTTTTCGACGCTGCTGTGTTTCAAAGTGAGCACCTGAAAAGTCGACTGTTTGAAGCATTTTCAGGAGTTGTTCCTTGCTGAATTGTGTGTCCCAGTCCCATACATAAAGCTGATTGAGTTCGTCCACAGTATAACCGAGCATATCTGCAAAGCGCTTATTCGCTTCATAAACTTTGCCATCTTGATCAAGAACAACAATTCCATCCCTTGACTGTTCGATCAGAATACGCCAGCGTGAGATTTCATCTCTAAGAATTTCTTCAATTCTCTGATGATCAAGTTCAGCATTTTTTAATGTTATGAGATTTTTTTTTAATTCTTTATAAGTTGGTTTTCTAAACAAAAGTAAACTCTCCAACTGATTAAAGTTTTTGCAATTCATCCCTGACTGCATCACCCGTTTGCTTAACGTATTGAAATGCCGTTACTCCTCAAATAGCGGTACCTCCATGTATCGCTCAGCAGTTTCCTGCTGATCGGGTAACTGCCAAAGTATATTGATTATAAATATAATATCACTTCCCGAATATTTTGCAATTAGATTTTATACTATAATGATCGTAATAAAAATCATGATACTTTTCATCTCATAGTCACTCAAACCGCTCAATAATAACATAGACATGAATTACCTGTATATATAGAGACATGTTCATCAATATCAGATTTATCCAGCCGGGGCAATGTGGCTGCTCTGCCTTCGTAAATTTTATTATACGAAGGATGCCCTATATTCTTTACACGTGATTCTGCAAGCAAGACCTCCGGTGCATAGTTGAAAAATCTATCAAGTAAAAATAAATTATTTGTATTATATAAAACATCGGCAGCAGTAAGCAGGTCGTATTTCTGCACGTTATCTTCCACGGATTTGCATGTTGTTATCCGGACATTATTTAAATCCGCGTTGATCTTTGCCGCTTTTAACGCGTTAATGTCAATGTCGCAGGCAGCAGCTTCATCCGCTCCGGCCATTGCGGCAGCAATAGCGACAATTCCCGATCCGGAACCGAAATCAATAATGCGGCGTCCGCATACTTTCGAAGGATTGCTTAAAATGTATGAAGCAAGAGCATAACCGCTTGCCCAGCAGAAAGCCCAGAAAGGTGTATTGGTAAAAATAGCCTGCATTTCGTTATTAGAAAATGTCCTGTCCAGACCTGTCTGGTCCAGCAGATATAGCTTTAATTGCCGGCAGAGCGGAAGAGCCGTCTGTATGGTTTGTGCAGCCGGCAGAATGGTCTGTATTATTTCATCAAGCTCATTCATACGAATTCAGTACCTCAAGATAGTGCATCAGTTCATGCTGATTAGCTGCATTTATTTCACTATAAGTTTTCTTCTTGATTCTTCGGAGGTGAGCCGGACCTGCTCCGACATTGCCCGCGTAATCATACATTATCTGCATCATTGCGGCTCTATCGTCATGCAATGTTGCCTCGGCCTTACAGCTACTGATTTTTTCGGTAAGGCTATGTAGTCTTCTTTCTGCCGGGAGAAATTTTTAATATCCGGCTTTTGAGCTCTTTGGCATACTGAGCTGCGCTTTCACCCGCAACCCAGCCAACAACGGTACAGCCGCCTATGCCGCCGAAATATTCATCAGAGTCCGTCTCCGGATAAAGACAAATATTCTTTAAATATATATCTTTATACTACTTAAAATATAATTATATTGTCAATCGGTAAAGATAAAAATTATTCTCAGGTATAATCTGTTGCATTATTTCACAGAAATATTAAATTAAAAATACTTCAACCAATAGCAAATTTATCCAGAAAACGGTTTATATCAATCTCCCGCAATCCTAAAAAAGCTTGCATAATTATAGACCATCATTAATGTGACAACCCGCGTGGTTAATTATCAATTTCAATAAATAGTAATAATTGATAAGACCGAAAAGATATAAATGAAAATCCTATATTCAAGAGAAGACTGGAAAGAGATAGTGAAAGCAATGGGGCTTGTTTTCGGGGATATCGGCACGTCTCCGATTTACACACTGTCTGTCATTGCGCTCTTTATTAAACCTACCGAGGACAATATAATCGGCGTGCTTTCGCTCATAATCTGGACGCTGATAATACTTGTAAGCGTTGAATATACATGGCTTGCCATGAAACTCGACGATAACGGACAGGGCGGGACAATAATACTGCAGAATATTCTCGCGAAAAAATTAAGAAAGGCCAGGCCGGCTGTTATAGTTTCGTTCCTTGCGTATATGGGAATATCATTACTGTTAGGGGACGGTGTCATAACCCCTGCAATCAGCATTCTTTCGGCCGTTGAAGGCCTTACCCTAATACCTGCTTTCAATAGTATGCCGCAGAATCATTTAATCGCAATAGCGGTCTTGATTACAGTTGGATTATTTCTATTCCAGCCCAAGGGAACTGACAGGGTATCGGCTATATTCGGGCCTGTAATGACGGTGTGGTTCTCGGCCCTGGCTGTAAGCGGAGCAGTATCCGTAGCAGAGTATCCGTGGATATTTAAAGCTGTGAATCCGTATTATTTTATAAAATTTTTTATAAATAACGGATTTACAGGATTCTTAATACTCTCTGAAGTGATTCTCTGCGCAACAGGTGCGGAAGCCCTATACGCAGACATGGGACATCTGGGGAAAAAACCGCTTATCCGTGCATGGTATATTGTGATCTTTGCGCTCATCTTAAGTTATTCCGGCCAGGCTGTATTTTTACTGAAGCACCCTGATGCAAAAAATCTCCTTTTTGCATTGATCCGCAGCGAGTCATTGATCCTTTATATTCCGTTTCTTGTATTAACGGTTTTATCGACTATAATTGCATCCCAGGCACTCATCAGCGGAGTATTCTCTATCGTGTATCAGGGTATAACTACCCGAATTTTTCCGCGCATAAAGGTAGATTTCACATCATATAAACTAAAATCGCAGATTTATATCGGCCCGGTAAACTGGATCATGATGATAGCTGTTATTTTTATAATACTTTTATTTAAAAAATCCGAAAACCTTGCGGCAGCATATGGATTGGCTGTTACCGGAACAATGAGTATAACCGGAATTATGATGGTTATGATATATTATATCAGGAATAATAAAATCAGCTGCTTTACTGCCATGATTGTACTCTTTATAAACTTTCTGTTTCTTGCTGCAACTCTCAGCAAACTTCCTCATGGGGCATACTGGTCGCTGATAATAGCATCTGTACCGCTGTCTATTATTATAATATGGAGAGAGGGGCAGAAACAGCTCTTCAGGAAACTGAGGCCGGTTGATCTCGATACATTTCTCATAAGCTATAAACAGATATATACCGAGGGCAGGCGCATTGCCGGCACAGGCCTTTTTTTCGTAGGAAGCCACAGAATAATTTCTCCTTATGTCGCACATTGCATTATATCGGGTAATATAATATATGAGAACAATGTATTAATCACTGTCATTATCACTGAAGATCCGCTGGGAATCACTGCAAGCTACACATCCGATATCGGACCGGGGCTTCATCTGTTCGAGATCAGGGCAGGTTATAAAGAAGAAATTAATATTACAAGCGAGATAGCAAAAGCCGGAATAATTCCGAAAGTAATTTTTTACGGCACTGAGGATATTTCGACTAATAATATATTCTGGAAAATATATGCGCTCATCAAGAAACTTACCCCGAGCTTCGTGCAGTTCTACAGGCTACCTGTTTCAAAACTTCACGGCATCATCACAAGAGTGGAAATGTAAATAAATCGAGGAAAGATTAAGGGGAAGATGGATAGTCGGAGGGTTGAGCGCGTGCTATAAAATTGATCTTTCGGGGCTTCCCGGCAGCCATTGGAACGTGCTTGAGAATATGCCCAATGCCCGCTTTGGGTATGGCGCTGTAATGAATGAATAAAGACCTTTTATTTTATTAAAGATAAATTTAATCGTCCATAAGCTTAATTTCTTCTTAATATTTGTTTTTTAACTCATTGATTTTATCTCTTCCAATACCTGCTCCAGTCTTTTTGCAGAGACCTTTATACCGGACTTTATCTCAGGTGCGAAAACAGCAACTTTATATTCCTCGAAAAGCCAAAAGAAAGTCCTTAAAGCTTTTTTCTTTTCCATGGAGGCATCCGTTGGAAGGATATCATATTCATGATCCAGAGCCTGCTTGAAAAATAATATTTCTCTTTCTTTCTGTATATCCTTTTGAAGATTCGTGCATCCGCGTTCTGCCCTGATCGAATATGCCCTGATGTATTTCCCAAGAGAAGCGAGTTCATCGTCATTATACACAAGCAAAAAATTACCGGGGACAAGGATGTTTAATTCGTCTTTCAATTTATTAAGAAAAACTAAATTTGGTTTAATGGATTTATTTTGCGATCTTAAAATATCAAATTTATCTGCTGTTGTTTTATAATTTTCAAAAACATCAATCAATAGTAAATGAATATGGCCACTTATTTCCTGTAAGGATTCACGGATCATTTTGATATTATTATAAAAATCCTGTTTTGACCTTATGTCTTTATAAAAATTAACCTGAATAATCCGCTTATAAATAATTTCCCGGACAGATGAGACACCTCCGAAAAGCATTATGATATTTTTTAATTCAGCGGGAACTTCAAATGTATTTTTAATTATATTAAGCTGACCGGATAATTCTTTTGCCGTTAGGTGCGCTATCCCGGCTTTATGCGAACCGATGGCTTTTTTACTGTCCCTGAATATACACAGATTCAGTTTCCCGTTCTCTATAGCCAGTCCGGGATAATAAGTAAATTGTAATCCGTTTTCATTCTTTGTATTTATGGATTGCGGCAAATCACCAAAATCCCATTCCCTGATATCTTCTCTCTCCCATGTCTTTTTTATCTCTTTATATGTTTCTGATGCAAATTCCTGCGTCAGCTCTTTTATGATAATTTCAGTATCTCTGCCGGATTTTATTTCTCTGCCGTTTTTGTCTGTTACGGATATTTTTAATTTTAGATGGTCGGGTAAAACCTCAACTTGCCATGACTGTTCGGGAATATTTATATTATACTTATGATAAATATACTTTTGAAGCGATTCAATCAAAGGATATCCCTTAGGCATTTCCTTTATTATCTGCTCAACCGCCTCGGCAGCAGGTACAAAATGTCTTCTGTATTGTTTGGGCAGGTTCTTTAATAATTCGGCAATTTTTTCTCTGAACAGAGCGGGAATAGCAGATTCAATTAAATTTATATTCACAGACTGTAATTTTGAAACAGGGATTATGACTGTTATGCCTTCATCCGGGCTGCCGGGGTCGAACTTATATCGCAGATCCAAAGTAATATTTTCTATACATATTCTTTCAGGATATTCCTGTAATTTATTATAGTCCGGGATAGAAGCAAACAGATCCTCATCCTTAAGCTTTAAAAAATCATCATCACTGTTCTTCTTAACAAGGGCGTCAAGCGTACTGATATTATAAGCATCCTTTATGTGATCTGCATAAAACATATATATGTCATCCCTGCTTATCATTATTTTTTTCCGGATTCTGTTTTCTATCTTTAGAATTTTTTTCACTAGTTCTACGTTATGCTGCATGAAATCAAAAGCACGTCCGAGCTGAAATAATTCTGTTGCGTTCCCTGCGTATACGGTACTGTCAAGGCCTATCTCCGTGAACATGTCCCCGACAAGAACTTCACGGATGAAAACCTTTGATGCATCCGAAGGATTTTTTCTGCCGTATGCCACTTTCCTGTTCTTCACGATTACAAGGCCGTATAATGAGACCTGTTCATATGCGTATATGTCACCCTTTTCCCTGTCCCAGCACGGATCCCTGTATGAATATTCGCATTGAGATCCGGCCAACTCTTCAAGCCATTCCGGCTTGATATTAGCGGCAGTTCTTGCGAACAGCTGAGACGTTCTTACGAGTTCCGCGCACACTATCCAGTTTTTTGCTTTGCCGAATATTCCGGACCCGGGAAATATAACCGCCTCCCTCTGTTTTGATGCTGTAAATTTATTGGTTTCTTTTTTAGTTGCGATGTTTGAAATAAATCCAGCTACTATTGATTTGTGTATAGCGTTGTACTTCGGGTCATATTCCTTTATAGATTTTCGCATCGATTTTTTTGTTGTAATGCCGTTCTCTTTAAGCATTGTTGTAAGCTGCTCATGAATTTCCCGAATGTCTTTCATCCTGTAATAAGATAAAAATTTTTCCCTGCAGTATTTTCTTATTTTATTTCTGCTGTCACCCTTATCATGTATTTCTGAAAATTTATTCCATATGTTAAGAAGAGTAAGAAAATCGGATGAACGGTTAATAAATTCCGCATGTCTTTTATCTGCTTCATTTTCTTTTCCGGACGGCCTCTCACGAACGTCCTGAACAGACAGCATTGAAGCAATTACAAGCACTTCTGTAAGACATTTCCGTTTATCAGCCTCTATAAGAATTCTGGATAATCGAGGGTCAATAGGGAGCACTGCCATTATCCTGCCCCTGTCAGTAAGTGTAATAAAGTTATCATTCTTTATAATAGCGCCTAATTCTATAAGCGTATTATATCCGTCGTTGATTGCCTGTTGCTTCGGTTTATCTATAAATGGAAAGGCCGACACATTGCCGAGCCTGAGCGCGGTCATTTTCAGTGTAACTTCAGCAAGATTAGTCCTGAATATTTCAGGCTTCGTAAATCGGTCACGTCCTTCATAGTCCTCTCTTTCATACAGCCTTATGCAAATACCTTCTCTGACCCTTCCGCATCTGCCCATCCTCTGATCCGCGCTGCTTCTTGAAATTGCTTTCACGGGCATGGACACTATTCCGCTTGATGGAGAATATTCTGATATCCTTGCAAGCCCTGTATCAATCACACAGCTTATATTCGGTATTGTAAGCGAAGTTTCGGCTATGTTTGTCGATACTATTATTTTTCTTTTTGATATTGGAGTAAAAATTTGTTTTTGCTGGGCTGAGGGAAGCCTTGAATAAAGAGGAAAAACCTCATAATTGTTTTTATTTTTCTTTTTCAGCAATTCGCATGTCTCGCGTATATCCTGTTCTGTGGGCATAAATATAAGGATATCGCCTTGCAGGTTTTCTTTTAATAAAGATATTGCCGTGTCTGCAGCACATTCCGTATAGTCCGTCGGATTATTGTCTTCACCTTCTGCGGAAGTGCCGCGGTAGCGGACTTCAACGGGATACATTTTGCCTGACACTTCGATAACCGGAGCATTGTTGAACGCCTTTGAAAATTTATCCGTATCTATTGTCGCGGATGTTATAATGAGTTTCAGGTCTCTGCGCTTTGCCAGTAATTTTTTTAATATCCCCAATATGAAATCAATATTGATGCTTCTCTCATGAGCCTCATCCACAATAATGGTGTCATAAGCATTAAGGAAGGGATCGCTCCCGGTTTCTGCCAGAAGGATGCCGTCGGTCATTATCTTGATAAATGAATTCTCCCCCGCCTTTTCATCAAAGCGTATCCTGTACCCGACTGAAGCGCCTACATCTTCTCCGAGTTCTTCCGCGATCCTGTTCGCAATGCTTATTGCAGCTATCCTTCTCGGCTGAGTGCAGCCAATAATGCCATTAATACCTCTTCCAGCAGCAAGACAGAACTTCGGCAGCTGTGTGGTCTTTCCGGAGCCTGTCTCGCCGGATACAATTACAATATTATTATTTTTGACAGCTTCTATTATTTCATCCTTTTTCGATGTTATAGGGAGATCGGGATTAAAAGAAAATTTTGGTATGTTTTTCTTTCGCCATTCTTTTTTCTGAATGGAAATATTTATTTTTCTCTCGATCATTAAAAGTCTTTTAGTATCCGGAGCCTTGGATATATTTTTCCTCTTTTTCCGGAGATATTTTAATTCTTTTTTAAGGCTATACATGTCCAGGCCCATTACTCCTGGCAGCAATAACTCAAGTCGTTTATATGGATCCATAATTTTATCTGTAAAAAATTTAATTTTAAGAATTTTACTTTAAAACATAAGATAATTAAAATTAAGGAGATGTGCAGCTTTATAATTTTAGAAAAAAATAGTATAAAATTTTATAAGTCGCACATGGCGTTAAAATTAATAATATAATCCTTTAATATCGCCCGTAATGGAGAGATTAAATTATCCGGATTATTATGCAATCTCATTTATGGACTCATCTCAAAAATATAAATCAATGTGATTCCTTAACCACAAATTGAAATAAAAAAGTAAATTTGCTGTGATTACTTGTGCAGGGATATATAATTTCTTAAATAGGGTTTTGGGACGCACTCTTAGTACTGACTCCCGCTCTCCTGGGGCGATAAATCCCTAAATATGTTCAACTCGGGAAAAATCAATGTATATTTTGAGTTTCGCAGATTATGAAAACCTCATTTTATAAAAAAGGTATTGATAGTCAGTAATGACAAAAGCTCCATTTTGTAAAAATGATATAATATTATTTTTATCAGGGGCAATACCTTGATCCTCAAGTAAATCGATTTGTTTATTAGTCCACCGTCTGAATAAATCTTCTTTAATTGATTCGATATTTTTTATTTGTTCTATGCCGGCGAACTGTTTTTTACATTCTTCTGTATATTTAACAAGATCATCATATGGATTATATTTTATATATATTTCATTAAGAAGATTAAAAATTCCAAGACCATCCAGTGAAGGCCGTTCTTTATAACCATCTGTTGCCATATGATTTCCCCTTATGTTATGGATTTAAATAATTAAAATGGTAAACCCCCGGCTCTAAAGGAGAGACTCTCAAGAGTTTGACCGTTTGAAATAATAATAAAAACCTCATGGATAAAGAAACAACGAACTATCCAGGATGTTAGAATGAAAGAATATCAAGTTTAAATCACATGCGTTGGGATTGCAACTATCAAATTGTTTTTAGTCCGAAGAGGAGAAAAAAGTAATCTTCGGGGACATATAAAAACATTTAAGAACAATATTCCATGAATTAGCTGAGCAAAAGGAATCAAAAATACTGGAAGAGAATTTGCTGAATGACAATGTACATAGGTGTATAAGTATTCCGCCAAAATATGCAGCAGCGAATGTCATAGGATAAATCAAAAGGAAGAGTACTATTTCAATAGCTCACAATATTATGGGGAGGAAAATGAATTTTACAGGAGAAAATTTTTAGGCACATGGATATTTCGTATCAATAATAGGAATTGATCAAGGAATCATTCGAGAATATATAAAAAATCAAGAAAAAGAAGACGAACGTTTAGAGCAATTGCAATTAGATTACACTAGCATAAAATTCTCTTTAGCGGATTTATAAAATCTGCCCCTTTAAGCGGCTAACAATTAATAAGCGCACGATTTTGCCGGGGGTGAATTTAACTGCATCAATTTTTTTTGAAAAACCGGGGAAATTGGGTAATTTACGTGATGTTCTTAAAAAAAACGGGTTAGTCGGGTGAAATAAGGTTGACTTTCCATTGCGATATTCCTATCAATGGGTTGACTTTTCGGTAATCCCGCCTATCGTAATTCCTATTAATTAGGCTTTCTGATGAGATTTCTCGCTCCGGTCGAGATAACGGGAGCACGGTGCGTCTGGAGTTCGAGTCAGCAAATAACCGCTGAAAAATTCCGGTAATTGCAAAAATAAGAGGGTGCTTCAGGGCGCGTATCAAAAATTAGTTGGTTACATTTTTTCACGATCGCCCGAGTTAATATTTTAAACGCTGTTTGGGTAAAACGGCTACTGCATCCTCGGTGCTGGATACGCGATTTAGGTATTCCGGACGTCGAAACTTCTACTACAATCAAAGGATCCGATTATGAAACGTCACAACATTCAATTGCCGCCTACCGACACTGATTGTCTGGATCAGGATAAGGCGTACTTTAATTTAGTAACGGAAAATGAGAAAGTCAAATTCCGTTTTCACGATTACAATAAGATTTACAGCATCCCCGGTCTGTACGAACAGCTTTTTTATGATCGACTAAAGTGCAACTCTCCCAAAAAAGTCACGGAGGCGCTTCGTTACACGATCGATCAAAATAAGGAACATTTTTCCGAACTGAAAGTTCTTGATTTTGGCGCCGGAAATGGAATGATGGGGGAAGAATTAAAAAAAGTCGGCATCGCGCGATTGGTCGGTGCAGATATCCTTCAAGAAGCCAAAGACGCAACTGAAAGAGACAGACCCGGAACATATGACGAATATTTCGTTAAAGATTTCACCAGATTATCAGGCGTGGACAAGGAAGAGATACGATCATGGAACCTCAACTCTTTGACAACAGTGGCCGCTCTCGGGTTTGGCGATATTCCTCCGCTGGCTTTTGTGGAAGCGCTCAATTTGATACATCACGAAGGATGGGTCGCGTTTAATATCAAAGAGACATTTTTTTATACGTCAGATAATAGTGGTTTTTCAAAACTTATACGTGAATTGATTTTTTCTGAATATTTAAATATCAATCATTTAGAACGATATCGACATCGTATTTCGATTCAAGGGAAACCTCTCTTTTATTTCTCTGTTGTTTGCTGGAAAAGGGCCGATATCTCGCTGAAATTTCTTAAAAAGAAAGGCATTATGTAAAAGGACGCGCAATTCAATCTCTGTGGCGCTCTCCGTAGTGGTTTAAGGAATTAGTTCTTTTTTTATGATGATTCTAGAGATTCATGAAGGACGTTAAAGCATGAAAGAAGAAAGCCCTCCTGTAAAGAGGGCATTCTTTGATAATTGAATAGTGTTGAATCCAGTAAATCCAGGAAATATTATTTTAAATATTTACATTATGTATTTAAAGTGGCTATTTCAAACAGCCGTATTATTAAGCTGGAGGATCATAAGGTTTTCTTCAAATACAAAAAGTCTAAATCCAATCGTTGGCCTACCCCTCTGTGCCAGGATATTTGTCGAAACTTCTAACAGCGCACCTCATTCCATAGTAATCATCATAATATAAACCCGCCTTTAAAAATTCTTTCCCTTCCTGATAACGGACATTGAGGATTCCTTTCTTCACTTGTTTTATAATAATTCTCTCTAAATTTGTTAAGCAGATTGAATGTTGGGATCCGTTTATAAAATATTCGCTCCGTATAAATTACTCAAATAATTTTGCAGAAGGACTTAAGAATTAAATTAGAGTAATTCAAAGAATGGCTTATGGATACAAAGATTTTGATTATCTCAGGTTGAAAATCATTTAACAATTCAACTTTAGAAATATCGAATCAATTTTTGATGCTTAAAACTTACCCAAAATTCAGGAAAGAGCTAAAAATATTATATCCGCTGGAAAAGTCGCGCTTCCCATTAACTCGCATAAACCCTGAATTCAAGTATCAAGTGCGACAGAGGTCGTAAATAATTAACTCACAAGGAGATTTCCATTTACGGGATTTTCTCGGTCGA
>JAFGSG010000018.1 GCA_016934735.1 Spirochaetota bacterium
AACATAAAATAATAACCAGGAAGGTCTGATTCCGCAGAAAATTCAGTAATGTATTCCAATGTATAGTAAATCATTTACATAAATCTATAATGTTGAGATGGCTTGTTGTTACTGAGTCTCGTTAAATAAGGCAAGCGGTTGCATTATTCTGCTAAAATGGTCTTTTATTGTCCAGCTCGCGGATTTTTTTTAAAGATTCAATATCGATTTTAATTTCCGCAAGATGGTCTCTCATATCCCTGATTATTTTATCCCTTGAGGATATCAAATCAGCAGTTTGTTTGTCAGCTTGAGTTTTTAACATTTTTAATTCAGGAAGCGGTTCTTCATCTCTTGATAGAAAATATTTGTCAAAATTTTCTTTTTCTATTCCGGCTGTTTTACAAACACCGTTAATAAGCGCCTGAATATCAAATTCAATTGAATCGAGCTTAATGAATATTTCTTTATCTGCCAGAAGCAGATCGTTTATACCCTGAATATTATCAGAGCGCAGTAAACTGCGAAGTTGTATTTCGTTGGAGGTGATTTTTTCAAGACAGGAAAATTTTTCCTTATAAAGTGGAACTAATTTTTTGAACAGATAGAATAAATCATCCCTCAATACTGAAACTTCCTTTTTTGGACACCATGGTATTATCCGCAGGGCTTTCCTTAGAGGATATTTTATTCCAGGATTCCCGGAGAGCGTTCAAGTGGGTTAAAACTTCTTCTATCATTCCTGAATTTTTCTGGATATTAGCTTCCAATAGTCTTTTTTTAAAATATAGATACAGATTAAAAAGATTTGATGAGATTTCCCCGCCGTCTTTCATATTTAATGAAAGAAGCAGTTCTGTGATAATATCCTGGGCTTTAATTATGTTTGTGTTTACCACGTCATACGTTTTAACGTTCATGTTTTCAAGAGCAGTCTTTAAAAATTTTATAGCTCCGTCATATAACATTACGATCAGCTTTCCCTGATTTGCAGTATTGATTTCTGTTTGTTTATACTGATTATAAGGATTTGTTTGGGCTAATGGCATTAACTCCTCCCGATTTGCTGGTTTCCCGCAGCAATATGCGTTGTATTATTATCGAAAGAAAATGTTCTTAACTTGATTAAAATACCAAATGGCAGCTAATAAATTAGGATATGAGACAATAAAAAAGATCTAAATAACGGATTTAATCTTTCTAAGGATTTCCTGGTATTTTTGCTGTGTTTTTTCAATTATTTCATCTGGCAACGGCGGAGGAGGTGAATTCTTATCCCAATCTGTGGTTTCAAGATAATCTCTAATGAATTGCTTATCATAGCTCACGGGCGACTCCCCCACCCTGTAGCTTGCTTTATCCCAGAATCTTGAACTGTCAGGTGTCATTGCTTCATCAACAAGAATGATTTCGTTATTTATAATACCGAATTCGAGTTTTGTATCGGCAAGTAAAATACCGGCGTTTTGCATTTTATTTTTTCCGTGCTCATATATTTTAAGGGTTAGCCTGGCAAGATTTTCAGCAGTTTCGAATCCTAATTTTTCTCTCATAACCTCAATGGATACATTAATATCATGCCCGTCGGTTGCTTTTGTGGCAGGCGTAAATATAGGAGACGGCAGTTCCTCAGCCATTTTTAATCCCTGCGGAAGTTTATGGCCGCATATTTCGCCGTTTATCATGTAATCCTTCCAGCCGCTTCCAATTAAATATCCTCTAGCTACGCATTCGAAGTCAATTCTTTTTGCTTTTTTTACAATTACTGATCTGTCTTTAAGCAGTTCCGGAAATCCGGAAAACGGTTTAGGGAAGTTTGCGAAATCCGTTTCGACAATATGATTTTTAACAAAAGTCATATTTGAAAACCATAAATTTGATATTTGATTCAGAATGATTCCTTTCCCATGAATGCCGTTCGGGAATACATGGTCAAAAGCGGACACCCTGTCAGTTGACACGATTAATAAATGCTCTTTATCTGCTTCATAAATATCCCTCACTTTCCCGCTGAAGGATTTTTTTGCTCCCGGTATATTTGTCGATAAAAGAGCTTTCATACGGTTCTCCTCTGAATAATTGAAGGATATTTTCATTTAAGTTTATGATTGTTACTGTAATAATACTATAAAATTCAAGCATTTAAAATATAATTAATTGGAAAATTCTCTGTTTTTTTTAAAATGCTAAGTGAGATTATCTGTTTTATAGCATAATAAAGATCTGATATTTTTCGTTGACGAATAATTCAAAAAAGGGGACTATGTCTTTACACGATTGAGGTGTTAGTCTTAATCAATTTGCTTTATATTTTTTAATTTTATTATATTTTCAAAGCAATTGCTGTTTTTGAGTTTGTTTATAGCAAGGTTATAGAGGAGATTGAATATATGTTCCAGAATGAAAAGATATTATCAACTACAATAACAAAAGAAACAGAAACTTCCGGAGTAACTGAATTCAGTGATGCCCAGCGCAGTGTTCTTGATGATCTGCTCGAAGATTCATTTTTAAATGAGCAGACAACGGTCAATAAAGAAAAGGCAATGTCCAATTCAAGGCTTGATATAATACTTGGGGAATTGTTAAGAACCGATCTTTCTGCTTATAAAACAGTATGGGGTAAAGTTAAGGCGGCGTTATCAAAAGCGGATGTGATCGCTTTCAATACATTTGTTGCTGCTCATGCCGCAATTATGACCGGACCTATTTCCTTTTCGAGCAGTAAATTCTACCGCAAATCGGAGATTATGCGTGAACTTTATCTGTCGCTCGAAACGATAGTCAGCTTAGTATTTGTGTATATTGCCTGGCATTTATCTATTTCTGTCCATGAACTGGGGCATTATCTGTCAGCAGGGAGATTGAGTGCGCTTAATGACGATATACAGAAGAGGTATAATGACTTCAGCAAGTTAAACCGCATTAAGCGTGCGTGGCTTATTTTTAAAGCTTTTCTGCAGATTCCATGGGGAAAATTTCCCGGAATTGATAAAACCGACGGCAGGTATATGTTTGCTAACTTTGTTTCCAAAAATCCTTATAATCTGGCAGTAAGTGCAGCAGGTCCTCTGGCCAGCAGAAGACTGACAATAGCTGCCTTTCCGCTTTCACTGGTTATCGGCGGCCTGTCCATTTACTTTGACGCTATTGTTCCCTCCTATGTTGCGCGTCTTTTATTTACTATTGGAGTTGTGGCTTTCTTTAATATTACTGCGGATGACAGAGCTTTGAAAAAATTCAGGGAAAGGGAAAAAGCCGCTGCTTTAAAAGCGGCGGAAGCGGAAAAACTTCTGAAGGAAGAGGACAACTGGTTCAATAAAGTCGCAGGTGTTAAGAAACAGATGGTTGATACGCGTATTCAATGGGTTGATCTGGATAGCGGAAGCAAGCTGAAGGCTCCGTGGGGATTCCGCAACTCGGGAATGGGCGGACGCCATACTGAAAAACAATATCCGGAAAGCAATATTTCTATGCAGGAAGCAATGTTTATTCCTCTTTCGGCTAAGTCGTATGAAGAAGCGCAGGAAATGACGGTCGCGCTGCAGGGACGCCTTCAGGAGATCATTCAGAAGGCAGACGGCTGTACGGCAAAAGGCATCGGCCTGGAAGGCGGGATAGCGGCAAATATTTCCAGGGAAGAAGGCGATAAAATACCCGAGCAGCGTCTATGGAGAATGATGACGCAGGCTATCAAAGACCTCGGATATGCGCCGGGGAAAGATGTTGCTCTTGCGCTTGATCCGGCTCTGTCCGAGCTGGAGACCGCATACCGTGAGAAGATGGAACTGCCGAATTCCATAGGCTTATATCTATTCTGGCGCGATGCAAATCAGGTTGTTATGACGCGCGAAGAAGTTCTGCAGGTTTACAAGGATGCAATGATGCAGAACGTGCCGATCGTTTCCCTCGAAGACGGCGCGGCAGAGGATGATCATGAAGGCTGGAAGCTGATAATGAAAGAACTTGGAGATAAAATTTTTGTCATCGGTGATGATTCGGTAACCACACGCGACAGCGCCATTGAAGATGCCGCTGATTCCGATGAACTGAACTCATTTCTCTGCAAAGCAAACCAGATCGGCACGCTGAGCGAAACAATCAACGCTCTTCTGGTTGCTGCCGGGAAAGACATTGATGTGGTTGTCTCGCACCGATCACAGTCTCCTAACGATCCTTTTGAAGCTGAGATTGCCATGGCATTTAATACCCTGGGCCTCAAGGCCGGCGGCGGTGCCAACACGGAACGTCTTGTAAAATACGGCCAGATAATCAAGACCATCGCCGCATTTATTAACAAAGACCATATGGATTCGCAACAGCCTGGTCTTTCAGAGAAGGATATACTGGCAGAAGTAGACGCTATTATCGGTAAGCTGACGGTTACCGATGTTGTTGCTTATGAAGACAATACGAACTCGGGTAATCCGACTGTACGCGTTGATGTCCATGTCGGAGTTCCCAGGAGCAAATACAGCAAGCTTTTCGTGTTTACCGGATCCACTCCGCTCGGAACTTCCGCCGGTACGGGAGAAGCCATACACCTGGTCGACAGCACAATCCCCAGCGACAATCCTGCAGCCGGGAAATATCCGGACCTGTTTGCACGACAGGATGACGGTACATTTAAGTTTAAGAAAGGTCTGGACCGTGGGCATATTCTGGAAAAAAAGGATAAAGCGCTGACTATTCTTTTTGAGAATTCTGAACGTTATAACGGAAAAGGCTGCAAGACCGCGGTCAATAATGTCCTGACTTTTCTCAGGGAGAAATTTGTCGGAATGAAGCTTACCGATCTTGCCACTATCAGGAGTATAGATAAAATTTTGCTGAATGAGGAATCAAAGCTCTCGCAGCAGCGCGGTGAAAGCAAACCGGATGATACGGCTGAGCGAAGGATTGAAATAATGCAGCGTAAAGGCAACCTCGGCATGAACGCAATCCTCTCCGTTAGCCTCGCAATGTCCCGCCTTATAGCGAACATGAAGGGAAAGGATTTATGGGAATTGATCCGCGAAGAGGCATGCAGCGTTATAATCGAAACAGCCGGCCGTATGCTTACAAAGGATAACATGAAACGCATAGCCGGTAATCCGGATGTTGCCGGCATCATCAGTAAGAATGATGCTATGAAGAATGTGTATGATAAAAAAGGAATGTTCAGCGCGGAAGATGCTGCATCCATGAAATATGAAGACCTTATGAAATTAATGCGTATTATCGAGCTCTGCCTGAAAGCAATGCGTAAAGAAAACAGTGAAGGGTATAAGCTTTATGCACTCTTACGTGATGTGACCGGCATTTACAGCGGGAACTGAACATATCTACCTTAGGAAAAGAGAAGGAATAATAGACTGGGTTTTGGCATAAATTTTCCTGAAGGCCTGCGCTCTTTTAATTTCAGAGATGAAGGAGCGAAGTTTTGCCAATGGATAAAGACAGGATTAATAGTAGCCCTGAGCCTTCGGGTGAAACCGGGGGCAGGGAGTATATTTTCATTCCCGGGAGAGATGCCGGTCTTGATGCTGCGCTGGTCGGGGATAAGACAATTAATCTTCTTAATGCCCGCTCAGTCGGCTGTACAGTTCCGGAGTTTGTGGTTATCAAATCCACTGCCTATGGCCTGCAGAAAGATAAACTTGAACATATAGTCCGCGAAGCAGTGTCGGGACTTGAAAAGCTGACCGGTAAAAAACTCGGCTCTGTTGATCATCCTTTAATTTTTTCAATCAGAGAGATCTGTTCCAGGTATATTCCCGGTTATCTTCCCACCAGCCTTTGTATAGGGATGACCATAGAGCAGATTCCGGCCCTTAAAAAGGAAATCGGGGAGCAGGCAGCTATACATACCTATATCAAAGCACTCGAGGAACTGCTGCGTGCGAGTAATCCAGAAAAAGAGAATGATATCCAGCAGTATATATCCTTCCTGAAGCGTAATCATCCGGTGTATGAATATTTTGACAATGAACAGACCAGGGAATATATCCGCCTTCTGGAACTTCAGACATCCGAGATAGACCCTCTTCTTCTGTCGGATCCAATGCGGCAGGTTCTGTACGTGGTTGAACATTTATACAATGATTTCAGGCTGCGCGAGGAATCCCTTTCGATTTCCATCAAGGAAGAATATCCGCGTCCGGCGCTTATCTTTCAGCGGATGGCATGGAGCATTGCAGGATGGTACGGGCTTCTCAATACAAGAGACCCGGACACAGGCCAGGGCATACATCTGACTTTCCGGGAACGGATTTTTGGGGATGAGATAATGACCGGCGGGATGAAGCCGCAGAGCATGTCTTTTGATACTCCGGAAGAGATGTCGGGCACTTTTTCCGGATTGTCCCGCTTTATAACACAATATAAGTCCGGGCTTGAAAAGCTGTATCATGACGCGCTCACGCTTGAGGTTGTATTTGACGGGTGCGTATTGCATGTTCTTCAGGTTAACACGCTTGAAAAATCCCCTGAAGCGGCATTCATCATTGTATTCGACCTCATAAGGGAAGGGCTCCTGCCGGAAACCGACATCATGAATATTATTAGACCCATGCATGTTAAGCGCCTTTCCGCTCCCTTAAGCTATAAGGCAAGCAGTGCTCAGAAGCTTTTGGGAAGCGGCATATCTGTGCTGCCTCGGACAATGGTAACCGGAAAAGTATATTTTACCAATGAGTCTTTCCTCAGGGCGCTTGAAGCAGGCGAAACAGAGGTCATCATATTAAAAGAATTTTTTGATACAGTCAGGGATAAGGACATTCTTCTAAAAGCGTCAGGCATTGCCGCATTAGGTAACGCAGTTGTCCATGTACGGCAGATTGCCCTTCGTGAAGTGACCCCGTTCCTGTATGACCTTCAGAAGGGCGGGCTTATGTTTCGCGACGGGAAATTAACCAACGGTATAGAAACAATAGAAGAGGGCGAATGGGTAAGCATATCCTCAAAAGAACACAGCCTGTACAGGGGCAAAGCTGTGCAGCAGCGCTCCATGTTTTCGCTGTTGATGGAACAGGCTGAGGTTGCTTTCAGATCTGAGAAAGAAGAAAATCTTTATCGTAAGCTGGCTGAGAATTACCGTATGTATCTGGAGTTGATGGCCAGGATCGGCAAAGAACGTTTTTCGACTTTCGATGACGCATACAGGTATATAACACTCGCAGGTAAAGACGGGCTTGAGAAAGTTAAAGCTGAAGTAGATTCCTGGGCAGCGCGGAACATTGATGTCCTGGTAGAGGCTTTTTTGAATGTGGACTATGGTGATCATTCAAAAATCCGCGAAGTCTTTACGATGCTTTCAGTGGAACACCGGAATGAATTTTACTCGCGAATAGCTGCCAAGCGTATTGAAAATGTGGGATTCGGAACGCTGGGAGCATTACTGCCGGAGCTTGACTTGGTTTTCTGGCAGCAGTTCACGGACAGGCCGGATGATATCCTCTATCTGATAAAGGAGAAATTATATCATTATGCTTATGAGGATATAAAGAGCGAACATGGCGATCGCGGGAGAGCTTTGCGTTCTTTTTTACGGAATGAAGGAGTTTCAATTGACCGGCTGGATATAACCGTAACTTTTGTAAAATCGGATAAGCAGTTAATGCCTTTGAAATACTGCGGTGTAGATCTTAATATGCTTTCACAGAAGGCTTCCGGCAAAGTAAAGGACTTTATCGATATTTTAAAGGGATTGAAGCACTCTGATTTCAGCGATTGGGATGCGGGTCGCATTGAAAAAGCTCTTGGGATCAGAATGGATGCAGATGTTCTGCAGGATAAAACAGCAGGCTGGACAATGCATCAGCCAATTATAGAAAATGATCAGATTAAACAGTATTTATTTACCGGCCGGGAAAGCGGAATTATGGATCCGAATCTGATCGGCGATAAGGGAGTAAATCTATATACAGCACAAAAATTCGGCTGCTCTGTCCCTGAGTTCGTTATACTGACTTCTGCACTTCACGGGGCAGGCAATGATGAACGCGAGCAGGCAATCAGCGAGGCGCTGCAGGTGCTCGGAAGCATGACCGGTCTCGGATACGGGGACATGAACCGGCCGCTCATCATTTCTGTACGCAGCGTGTGTGCGAAATATATACCCGGTTATTTGGATACTGCATTATGCATAGGAGTTACGCGCGGAATGCTGCCTGCGCTTTGCAGCAGGTATTCTGAAGGATCTGCACTCAGAATATACATTAAGAACCTTGAGGCTTTGTTCAGGATTTTATCTCCTGAGTCATCGCTCTTAAGTGACAGCCGTGCCGGGAAACACGACTATGTACAATATCTGGAGCGGGAAATTGCTAAAACCGACAGCTCTGTGCTTGATTCGCCAAAACGTCAGCTTGCAGCCGTGCTGAATCACCTGTATGCGGATTTTGATTCCAAGGCCGATGTTCTTGCAGTTACCACTTCCGAAAAGGTTCCAAGGATGGCAGTCATCCTGCAGCGGATGGTATTCAGCATAAACGGCTCGTACGGTGTACTGAATACGCGTAATCCGGAGTCCGGCGAGGGCATGCATTTATTCTGTCATGAGAGCATCTTTGGAGATGATATCATGACTGGCAATATTATTCCGCATGAGCTTTTTTTCCACAGACATGATGAAATTAAAGCGGAGCACCCGGAGGTTGCCGGCTTTTTGGCTCAGTTCAAAGCGCCGCTTGAGCAGTCATATAAGGACGGCCTGACTGTTGAATATGTCATTGAGAACGGGAAATTTTATGTTCTGCAAATTAATCATCTTAATAAATCCGCTCAGGCAGCTGTTATTATTGCATTTGATCTTCTTAATGAAGGCATATTGACACGGGATGAAGTATTCAAATTTATTACCCCGCAATATCTTAAGCGTCTGGAATCATCATCATTCTATGGGAAAGAGAAGGCTGATCTGGCGGCCATGGGCCGGGGGGTTTCCATCCTTCCCCGTCTGCTGACATCGGGGAAGGCATATTTTTCAAATGAAGCTGTTTTATCTGCATATAAGCAGGGAGAACGTGAACTGATCCTTATAAAGGAGGGTTTCGATCCTGCAGCGGATCTTGCCGCACAGGAATGCTGTTCCGGCCTGTGTGCTTTAGGGAATGCTGTTGTCCACACAAGGCAGTGGGCCTGGGCGAATAATATAGCCTGCCTGTTCGACCTGGAACGTGTCGGGCTGAAATTTAATCAGGGGGAATTGCATTGCCCCGGCAATATAATAGTACGCGAAGGAGACTGGGTTACGATCTCTTCAAAAAATGCGACATTATATCTGGGCAGGGCTGTTCAGAAACGTAACAGCCTAATGTCGCTTTATGCGGGGGAGGCTGTTGATTTTGAATCTGATGATGACAGGAGATATCTGAACAAACTTCTTGCCTGCTACCGGGAATACAAGAGTCTTCTTGGAGAAATCGATGTTGAACACATTGATGATCTTTCCTCGCTTCGCGATTATATCCGTAAACATGAACGCGAACAAAACCAGATAAAAGTACGCAACATTGCAAACCGATGGATTCGCGGACACCTGCAGGGCTTTGTGCAGGATGTATTACATCTGGGTTTTGGGGATCATATTAATGTAAAACCTATATTCCAGGCTATGGAGCAGGATGTATTGTATCTGTTCTATACAGAAGCCGTAAAGCTCCGCCTACCGAATCCCGGATTTTCTATCCTGGGATTTTATCTTCCATCCTATGACCGTTCTTTCTGGGAGGGTTTCAGGGAGGATCCTGAAGCTGTGGCATATCTTGTCGGCGAACGCCTTTATTATCTGGCCTATTTCGATCTTCGCGCATATTATGGAGATCGCGGCCGTCAGATCGAGTCGGCGCTGGAAAAGACTGGAGTTAAACAGGAGGATGTGGACATAACAAAAGAGCTGGTCCTCAATGATGAACATTTCATGACTCTGAGATTTTCCGATGTTGATCTGGATATAGTCCTTTCTAAAAGTTCCGGGCAGGTAGCTAACGTTATTTCTTTATTGAGAGATATTCGTCCGCAGGATTTAAGTGAATGGCAGCGTGGGCGCCTTGAACGCAATCTTGGGATCACATTGGACACAATGTGGATTTATGATTAACAGATTTTTGGTTTTATCTGAAAATTGCTGATTAATTAATGGAGGGCGGGTGTCTTGTGATTTCTCTAGTTTTTTATTTAAAAGGGTTTTATGCAGGCCACGAGGGATTTGAACCCCCAGCCCTCGGTTTTGGAGACCGATGCTCTGCCAGTTGAGCTAGTGGCCTATGTTTGAGAATCAGTTTAAAGAAAAAATAAAAAAGATTATTTTTGTCAAGTAAAATAATAACGGATAAATATTTTTCAATAATATTTGCCCATAATAGAATCTTCGAATAAATATTTCTGATTGTCGGTTGTCTCTTCAAATTGAATCGGATAATCGCCGTTAAAGCATGCCATACAAAATTGCATTTCAGGTTTGTTCACGGCTTTTAACATTGTTTCAATTGTAAGATATTGTATAGAATCTACTCTCAGATATTTTCTTATTTCTTCCACAGTATGAGTTGCGGCAATAAGTTCGCTGCGCGTAGGTATGTCTATGCCATAGAAACACGGGAATTTAGTGGGAGGAGCAGATATTCTGATATGTATTTCGGTAGCTCCTGCATTTCTCAGCATCTTAATGATTTTTCTCATGGTTGTCCCTCTCATAATCGAGTCATCGACCACTATTATCCTTTTGTCTTTAATTGCTGATTTGATTACATTATATTTTATCTTTGCTCCGAAATCCCTTATTTTTTGTGAAGGTTCTATGAATGTCCTGCCAATGTAATGGCTGCGTATCATACCGGACTCGAACGGGATGCCTGATTCTTTCGCATAGCCGAGAGCGGCGACTATCGAGGAATCCGGGATTGGTATAACTATGTCCGCATCAACAGGTGATTGCCTGTAAAGAATTCGGCCGAGTGCTATTCTCATGTCGTAAACCGAGTTATTGAATATTATGCTGTCCGGCCTGGAGAAATAAATATACTCAAAAATACATAGCGACTGCTTTCCTCTATTAAAAGGATAATATGATTTTAGACCGTATCTGGTTATTTCCACAAGCTCGCCAGGTTCTATTTCTCTTACATATTGGGCATTTATAATATCAAACGCGCATGTTTCAGATGCAAGAACATATGCATTCTCTAGTTTTCCGAGCACAAGCGGCCTGAACCCGTTTGGGTCTCTTGCAGCGTATATAGTATCTTTGTTCATCACAAGCAGGGAATAAGCGCCTTTAATCTGCTCTAACGCGATTATCAATGCTTTTGAAAAATCGCTTTGCCCGGATCTTGCCATAAGATGCACTATTATTTCCGAATCGATAGAAGTCTGGAATATAGATCCTTGTCTTTCAAGGCTGCTCCTTAGAGAAGCGGTATTGACAAGATTTCCGTTGTGAGAAAGCACCATTGGCCCTAGAATTGAATCCGCCCTGAGAGGCTGAGCATTCCTGAGAAAAGAAGAGCCGGTTGTGGAGTATCTGTTATGTCCAATAGCCATGTGTCCGCGAAGATTTATGATGTCTTCTTCTTTTGCAAATACGTCGGTAACCTCGCCCATGCCGGCATAACGATAAATATGTTCACCATCGGACGATGCTATTCCTGCGGATTCCTGGCCTCTGTGCTGAAGCGTGTATAGCCCGAGATATGTAAGATTCGACGCGTCTTCACGACCGAATACGCCGAAAATGCCGCATTCCTCTCTTGGTTTACATGATCTGGTATAATAATTCCCCATTTATCCTCCGGAACAATTACATAAAGAATACAAAAAAATATAGAATTTTATTATATTTGTTAAGGTTTTAAATCCGTAAAAGTTAATTACGATTTAATGCCCGTAACGAATATAATAAATATAATTATTACTGGGGAATATATTAAGGCAAGTATTATAAAAAATGCATTTTTTTAATAAGATAATTGACTAATATAAATAGATTTCCTAACATAACAATGTCAAATGTTGATCAGAATTGGATATTTTGATTAATTGTCAATCATTTTTAAATGAATGCTCATGTATAACTATTATTTAAGTCAAGGAGTAAAGAGATGAAGGTAATTCATATCATAAAAAAAATTGAGGCAATTGACGAGGATGTTAAAGAACTCCGGAAACTAGAAAAATCTCTTGCCAAGGATAAATCCTTCTCAACTCCGATTTATATATCTATAGAAAAACAAATAAATATTCTTCTGGGCGACAGAATAAAACTTCTTGAATTATCAATTTCCAATCCTCCTCTTAATTTATTAAAGGATATTGAGGGAACAGACGCAATAGAAACTGTTGAAAAAAAAACCGCTAAACCGGCACAACCTTCAAAGCCTATAAAAAAATCAAAATCGAAAAAAGTGAAACCATCTCCAATCACTGCAGAGGAACTGGATGAAATTGAAGAAATAGACGATATAGGCATATTAACTCAGGATTTAATTGATGAAAAATTCGCCAGGCTGAAAGAAGAAAAAGATCTTAATGATAGAAAAAAGTCAATAGCAGTCAGTATGCAAATAGAGGAGGATGATATAGATGATGATATAAAGGATGAAAGTATTAAGCTCCTGGATGTTGCTCTTGAAAGCGGCTCTCTTAATAAGAGTTCTTTAGAAAAGGAGAGAAAGAAAGTAAGATTTTTTAAAGATAATTTTCCGGGCGGAGATTATTAGACTTTTCATAAAAGTATCATTGGATTTTTAAGTTTTTTTCATTCCTTTCTCGATCATGGATTCTATTTTGTATTTCTCCAGAAAGTATGCCGTGCTTCCCATCGCAGAGTGATCTTTCTTGCTGAAGGCTAGATCTCTTACTATTGTGGTTATAGTTATGCCTCGTTTTTTATCCTGCATGAGTTTTTCTGAAATACTTCCAAGGTTTTTAAAGGAAACAAATCCCGACGAGCTTTTGTCCTGGTATACAATATTATAAAATGTTTCATCCCCGCGTTTTTCAATAGCCGCGGCAAGTCCGCGTTTGTTTTCGGAAATTAGTATAAGCTTACCTTTTATATTCGCGGTTTCATCGACAACGGTCAGCTCGCCGAATTTATCGGTTTTTAATTTGTTGATTTTTGTTTCATTTTTTTTAACGCCTGAATTTTCAAATGTCTTGGAGAGGCGTTTGAACAGGTTTTGGCAGAAATCGTAAAGGTAAATCAGGAATTCTTCTTTCATTGTAAGAGGCTTTATGAATGAAAATAAATTGCCGCTTTCATTCATTATATATGTTATGAGAAAATTTCCTTTTTCTTCATAAGCTAATGCGATTGAATATTTTTCCGCGAGGCTTTTCATAACAGAAAGAGGCGCCAATGCGGGATCACCGGTAAAAAAACCATAGGCAATTTGTTTTTTTGGTTTTAATGTAACTGCAGTTAAAAGACTAAATATATTCGGATAAATATCGTTTTCAATTTTTTTCCCGTCCCGTGTTATCATAATGAATTTATTTTGAATATTAGCAATAAACCGGGCGGATGCCGTCTTTTCATCTTCAATAATTACTGAATAGGCTTCTTTGAATAAGCTGATTATTCTTTTATAAGGTTTTTTGTAAGGATCGGGAGTATTAATAGCGCAGTAATTATCAAAATTTTTTTTAAGTCTGCATCCGTCCTTTAAAACCGTAAAAAGTATATTTATAATATCTTCCTCGGAATGAAATTCCTTTAAATATGATTCGCCCCAGCTGGTGTGATAAAGAAAATGTACGGTTTGAATATCTTCAGCGTTTTCAATATCGAAATTTAAAATAATAAAGTTTAATAAATTGAAAACAGTCTCCAGAAAGTATTGATTCTTTAAAGCGATCCGATCTTCCTTGAAAAAATTTGAGCTCTGATCCAGAAGGCTCAGGACCTGCTGCTGATTGATTCTTGTATATCCGGACTGTATATTTAGTCTGGTAAATGTGGGATAATAAATTTGATTTAAAGAAGTCCACACAAGTAGTTTAAGGAGATTGTTTTCAGTTTTTAAAGTGGTGGTTATAAAACTGTCTGTTTTTACAACATTTCTTTTATAAAGTCTCCATTCAATATTATCAATGGTCTGGTTAACAGGCTCAATGTAGAGTACAGGTTCTGAAGGAGTGTCTTTAAACGTGATAAACTGCTCAATTTTTTCCGGCTCACGTTTAAAATGGGTTTTAATTTTTCTGGTCAGGAGCAAGAAGTCATTTTCTGAGACTTTTTTTGATAATTTTAAAGTGGGGAATTGTTCAGATATATTTTTATAGCATAAAAGCATAAATTTTTTTACGGAATCCCAGAAATCCATAACCTTGTTAAAATCCCACGTATCAAAGTTATCCAGATCGGTTACTATATCCATATTCCATTGCCATTCTTTGGCGTATTGGAACATTATGACAACTTTATAGGGAATGTTTTTGTTGTCTTTTACACCTGTGTATTTGGAAAGCTGGGGGTCTATCTTCAGGTATAAGTTTTTTTTCAGCATATCTAAAAGATTTTTATCGTGTATTTTCGAGCAGTAATAGTCGTATACTTCGGTAAACATCATCAGGTAAGAATCCAGAGCTATGTTATCATAATTTCCCTTCTGCACGTTTACTTTTACTTTCTGGCTCATTAGTTTTGAATCCGCAGCAGAAAGATATTTTTCCAATAGTCCGATCTTAATAAGAGATTTGAAGGGATTGCCCAGTGATTTAATGATCTGAAATAAAGCTGCACCCAGAAAGTCTTCTTTTGATATTTCATACAGATTGCCTAGGTCCACAAAATCGTTTTCCGCCATTTCCTCGGGCAGTTTGGCAAATAGTTCATTATATTCTTTATCTTTAATATATTGAGGTACAGCCCACCAGAACGGAATTTTACCGCATATAATTATAGAGCTTCTGAAAAATTCGTCTTTCAATACAGCGCCTACTGTCGAACCGAAGGCTTCCTCTTCATCTTCAGCGAAAATATTTTGTTGAATAAGTTCAACTTCATTTATGAAAATATGAACCGGAAGTTTTATTTCCGTTTCTGCCCATTTCTGGATATTCTCAACCTTTCTTTTAAAAAGCTCGTAGCGCTCTTTAGTTATATCTTTTAGGTCAACGCAAACCCAATAATCAAAGTCTGATTTTTTATTATATGCGATCGTCCCTATACTTCCCATGATCGCCAGCATTTGAATAAAAGGTTTTTGTATTTTTGAAACTTCCACTGTGGTAGCGGGGAATTTTCCGCGGATAAATCTTTTTGTCTCTTCATCCAATTCATAATTGACTATTCCAAGCGGGACATCTCCTTCAATATAACCGGGGAATTTTTTATGATTAACGCATAATAAAAACGGGATAGAATTAATGACCTTTTTGGTATTTGTATTACCTACAAATTGCTGAAAGCGCTGGAATTTAATTTTATTAAATTCCAGAAATTTATTTTTGTTATTTTCAATTACTTCGAGAAATTCCATAGATTTTACTGTAATTTGTTTCCAATGGTTGCATTATTATTAAATTATTGGATGTAACCATAAATATTACTTTAATACATGGGATATTCTTATTCAAGAAAAAATTCGGTCAAAAATTTCTTATCCTGTTTAATTTTAATTTATCGACCTTAAAAGAATATTCGATGTAAGTTCAAAGATCGGATTGGATGAAAAGTTATTCGAATAACTTGAGCTCTTAATTTGACGGTCAGCTTGGTGAATCAAAGGAAAAATATTTTTAATGCTGTCTGACGGGAATTGCTTCGCGCATTCAAGGAAATTTTTTGTATTTCTCGGAATAATCCCTAACTGGCCTATAGCTGCTTCGCTGTTTATACCTGTTTTTGTCAGATAATTATATTTTTCGATCAGTTCTGCCTGTTTCATTATGAGTTTCAATAATGCAAGCTCATGAGTTCCATTGTCAAGTACCTTCATAAGCTGTGAAAAACTGTTTCTGTCTTTCCGGAATAATGAGTCAATGAATTCAAAGATGGATACATCTTTCGTATCGTGAATATATTCATTTATAATTACCGGAGTTATTGTTTTTTCTCCGGAGTCTATAAGAATTTCAATAGCTTCGTCTATTTTTTTTATGTCTCTTCCGGTTAAATTAACGAGATGATTGACTGATGTAATGTCAATTTTTATATCTTTTTTCCTGGCTGAATTTATTATATAGCTTGAAATATCATTATCGAATAATTTCCAGAATTGTATGATTTTAATTTTTTTTATGAATTTATTATCAACAACCGGCGGGACTTTATTTTCAGAGCAGGTCATAATTACTGTATTGGAATCCGGAAGGCAGTCTATTATTTCGCTTAATAATTTTTTATCATCGCTTTTCGGTTTCAGTGAATCTATGTTCAGCATTACGCAAACTTTGCTTTCTGAGAACATGGAAGCAGATAGAGCGAATTCCGCAGCATCCTGAAACTCGCCGGATTCCATATGGAATCTGCGGGTGGAGTAATTTTTTTCATCCTCGTTTTTTATTTTCATATCTATGATTTTACTGATTATCTTTTCTTTTTCTCCTTCCTCTTCGCCGAGAAAAAGATAAATACTTTCAAGCTTGTTTGAATTGAGTTCAGCTGTGAGTTGTTTTAAATTCGGATGTTTTTGAAATGTCATATTACTTTTTCCCTTTTTCAACGGGAGTCATTAAAACAGTATACCATCCGTTTATTGTTTTAAGAGCTATTCTTTTCGCGAGGTCGTCAAGGACTTTATCCTGAATACTAATTTCAGAGGAGATCGGAGGAATTACATCCGAAAATTCTTCAAAAGCCTGGATATTCCTGTCAAGAAAGATTTCCCTATCCTTGGTAACATCAAACAATCTTATTGAGGAAGTGATCCTGAGCCTTTTTCTTATAGGTTTTTCAAAACCGTTATATTTTACAGGCTGAATCTGATACGCTGTTATTATTCCTTTCAATAACAAATCCGCAGGAGCATTCTCCGATACAACCGCTAGTCTGCCATCTGAAATGATTTGTTCCCTCAATTTTGTGATTAATTTATACGATAATGCAGGTTGATTGGTAAAGTTATTAAAAACAGGTATCATAATTTTATTTGCTTCTCGTGGGATTACCGGTTCGCCTTTAAAATTTATTAAGACATCCTTTATAGATGGATCATTTTTTTTGACTGTTGATGAGATGCAGCCATGTAAAACTATCATGGTACAGGTAAAAATAAATACGAATATTTTTTTAAAGGGGTATTTGTAAATATTAAACAATTCGCTTGCCTTTTCTATAAAAAATAAATTTTTTATTAAAATATTCTAATGAAAAATATCAATTTACCGACAATATAGGTATATCATTTTATACTCTTATTTTCAGGTCTTCTTTAAGTTGTAATATTGCACTCAAATATTCAACTAATAAATAATGAAGACAAAAAATAAATAAAAAAACGGGAAAGGTTGTATCCCGTTTTTTTATTTATATGCATAATGAATTAAAAAATAATAACGGAAAAATAAATTTTTAAGGCGGTTTTATCTGATGACTTCCCTGAATTTATACATTTCTTCAATATATTTTTTAGCTGATACATCCCAGAATTTCACAGAATTTTCCGCTATAATTCTTGCTTTGTAAATGGTGTCATCGCTGTTGTTTTTCAAAAATCCTGAAGCTCTCTCAACCGCGTCATAGAATGCCCATGCGCTGAAGTCCGTAAATAAGAATCCGTTTCCTTGGACTTTGTGTCCTGCAATATTAATAGGGATTACTGTGTCTCTTAATCCTCCGGTTGCGCGTGCTATAACAAAACATCCGCACGCCATTGCCTCAAGCTGGGATATCCCGCCAGGCTCGCTCATTGACGGCATGCAGAAATAATCGCATGAAAGGAGCGGTATATTTACATCCTGGAATCCAAACGATACTGAAATTCTATCCTGATAATATTTGCTTAGATTATAAAGGCCGTGGGCTATTTCTTCTCCTCTGTTGTCGCCAGATGAAACTGCTCCTCCTATAATAGCCTGGCATCCGAGCCTGGAAAATATGCCCTCTGAAGCTTCGAGCAAAAGCTGATAACCCTTCTGTTCCGATATCCTGTGAATCATGCATAAAAGCATTATGTCGGGGTCTACCTTGAAATTTTTTTCAAGCTGAAGCATCATCTTGTTTATCAATCTTTTCAGGATATATTTCCGTTTTTCGTCCTTCAGTGCGTTAATTGTCTTAATGCCCTGAGTTATTTCCGGGTACCTGGTTTCTATCTTTTCTTTCAGGGGATGAATTTTTTTAATATGTTCTGTCAGCCTGGGGTAATAATGTTCGAAAAAACGCGATTCTTTATATTTTTTGTTGACTCTTTTCCTGAAATCTTTGCCTATTGCGTTGCTGATTCCGAGAACATTCTTCAATATGCGTTCAAGTCCATCGCAAGCTCTTTCAATCTGCATGGCATAAGAAGGGCTTACCGTTATGACTTTATCCGCGAACCTCACTGCGGCAGCCATGCAGTTAAGCCTTTCAGGGTGAACAGGGTCTGCAAATTCGCCCGCTTTCCAGTTAGGCAGATTGAATAAATTGAAAAGATAAAATCCGTTTTCATGGAAATGGAATGAGTCAAAATACTGCCACCCGCCATTATGAATAATGTGAATGAATTTTGTCATGGAAAAAGCGGGATTGTTTGCATAAAAATGATCGGAACGCACAATGCTGTTAAATAATCCGGCATAGGCGTCATTAGTGAATGTAAAATACGGTTTAAGATCGAATTTAATGATTACTTCTATGCATGCTCGTGAAAATGCCACTCTTTTCCTTATTTTTTCAACAGAAGTAACGCCCCAGTACAGGCCGTCAAAAAATTCGTGATGATCAAGCAGGAAGTATTTGATGCCGTCTGCGATACCGGAGAGCACACCGACTGTATAGTCCGTATCCTGAATTTTAAAATTAACATTAATTCCCGTATACTTGACGTCGTATTGCTTTATGGCTTCTCGCATTTTTTTTAGAGCTTTTTCTCCTCCGTGTTTATAAAAACCTGTAATTACATATACTTCCTCTCCCTGCTTAACAAGCTCCCGCGGGAGTTCATATACAACATTTGCCAGTCCTCCGCTCTTTGAAAAAGGTTCAGCCTCTGCGGATAAAAATATTATGGCGCCTGTCCTGTTATGAAATTTAATATACTCCGCTATTTTCTTTAAGGTGTCGTCAGGATGTGCTGATAACAGATCAATATAACCCAGCGCAATATCTTTCTTTAAAAGTCCATTGCCTGTAATATGAAAAAGTGCGCGCTTGATCCCGAGTTCCAGTAATTCGTTACTGTTCGCGCTTTCTGTGCTAAACAATGGTTTGAGGGAAAGCAGGAATCCTGTAAGTTTATCATAGGTAGTACTGTTTTTGGCGATTTCATTAAAAGCAAAGTTCGAAGTAAAATGTCGCACGTCAGAGATGGAACATAGCCGGACGAACGAATCTTTTAAAAAATTCTGATAATGGTCGCCCATCTCCTCCAACTCAATGACCTGAAGAAGTTTGATTCTGTCCGTGAACGATACCGTAGTTGAAAGCCTGCTTGTTTTAAGCTCCATGCCCGTATAATAACTGTTCGCGCCTGTAATATGTGAATATACCGGGTCCAGTATTTTATAAAATGCGTTGTCATTTATCGGGAGTACAGGATTGTCGAACTGAAGTGATACATGCTGATTCGAGTCGGCGAAGTTAAAGACTCCGATCCAGATATTCTCATCGGAAAAAATAATTGCTGCAGCGGTCATGTTATTATTTGCCCAGATCAGAAATCCATTGCCTTTTGTCCTGTGTTGAAATTCGTACCATTCCCTGTAAAAAGGATATACGCTGCGGTTAGCTGCATTTTCAAACTGATTCCAGTTCACGTAAATATTATCCAGAAAGACCTTCCATCCCTCGCCTTCGGCGCTGCCCTCATAATCCATGATTATATTACTCATGAACATTGTAAGGCCTACAGCAGCCCTGAGTCCCCTGTGTCCGAATGTGTTAAGCGCTCTTCTTTCATCATGATTGCCGAGAATGCCCAGAAGCTCAGTGCCCTGCGGCAGCACAGATGGAAAATACTGATCATATATGTGATATATTTCTCTTATGTCTGTTTTACCGTGAATAATATTTTCACATATCTTAAATAAAGCGGAATTATAAGGGATGATTCCGGTCCTGGTCAGATATTTTTCATGTCCCCAGTAACATTCAGCAATATTTAAAAAATAGTCTTTATTCTTCTCCCTGAGTTTTCTTTCAATATTCAGCATAAAATAGTAATGAAAGGGAACTGCGATAGTGTCTCTACAGGCTGAGTCATAATAACCCGTTGTAATAAAATGGCCGTCCTCTCTGTCGTTTACAATTATTCTGCCTTCTACCATTTCCTCGTGTGTTCTTTTACTTTCATTTATGTATGGATAATTATTCCGCTTCATCATTATGGGTACAGCATGCGCAGAATCGAACCTGATGCCATCAATGTCATATTTATCGATAAGTTCTTCGGTTGATTCCGTAAGCCATTCCCACACTTCGAGCATTCTGTAATTGTGAAGCCTGCCGTCGTCCCAGCTCCCGAAGCGTCCGTCGGTTGATGCTCTCTCAACAAGATGTCCTTCATTATTATAGCATTTAACAATATAGTCAGGCGGGAAATTGCTCCTTCTGTTCAGATGCGGCACAATATCCACTATTATTTTAATGCCGATGGAATGAGCTTTTTTTATAAGATTGATCAGTTCTGTATCACCGCCGAGCGAGGGTTCAATTTCCGTTAAACTCATAGGCGAAAACGGCGAGGGCGATGTGGCTCCATATGCCCAGTCCTCTCTGTTATGGCCTCTCTTCTGCACTCCAAGAAGGTATATGGATGTGACATAGTAGTTTTTTTTAAGATATTCAAGGTGAGCTGTAATGTCAGTGAAGCTGCCGAGCCGTATTACTTCACCGTATTCATTGTAAACTAAACCTGGATGGCCTCCATTATCTTTCCAGAATATTCCCGTATGTCCGTGTATATCCGGAAAAACCTCTAATATAATTTCCCCTCTTACATCAGGGATTACGTTCACTCTGCCGCTTGTGCCGGGAAGATTTATCCATGAGGCATCTGTTTTTTTTCTGAATACAAGAAAATCATAATGTCCGGTTTCATCAAATACAATATCAGTGAAATGTATTGCTTTTTCATTGTCCTGCTTTAACAGCTCATCAAAATAGTTGAAGTCATTTTTACCGGAAATTTTATTCGGATTTTTGTTTTTATAGAAACGGACAAAATATTTAATCTTTCCGGCCGGCAGTTTAAATTCCAGTCTGAATTTTGAACCTTTACGCATATTTATGAATCGGGATGCAAGAGGAGCGTCGAATTCCTTAGGAGAAAATATTCTTTCAAGTAAAATATTCGCTCGATTTCTTATCTCATGCATGTCGTGGCCTGATGCGGAAACAAGAAGCCTTGTGATCTCTCTCAAAGACACAAGGTCGCGGTTTTTTTTATATCTTCTTGCAAGCCGTTCGAGTGATTCTAATGCTTTTAGATTTTTATAATAATCAAAATTCATTTCATTTCCGTGCACTCTTGCATCCAGCAATTTCAGCAAAGATTCTCTGTTTTTTAACGTAAATCTGCTGATCCTTGCCGGTTTTTCTATTTCAATCTCAATTTTTTCTGCGGGAATATATTTAAGGACTTCATCAACAAGATTATTTAATGCTTTTGAAACATAAGGAGGGAATACTTCCGTATGAGCATAACCTGTTTCAATAGCACGGCTTTCGATCATTAAAAGAAGCTTGAACGATTCAAATAATAAATTTTCATTTTTCTTTTGTTCATTTACAAGAACATCGAATATGTGAAGACCGAGATAAACAGAAGGAATTTCACCCCATTCCGGGCCTGTCCCAACATGAGAAATCACAGTTGTGCTTTCCGATATATGGTAAATAGTAGGGCTTCCCGGTTTTTCTTTTATTATGACAAATCTTCTTGCATAAAGATTGGTGAAATCTCCTTCTGCGATTGCTTTATGAATAAATAATAATGCAGATATTAAACGCGAAGAAAGTCTCGCATCGCTTAATAATCTGCTGCGGTAGTTTTCGTTGCCGCCTGAAGTTCTGTCAATAATGCTGTTTTTTATGGCAATAAAACGCGGTGTCAGATCATCTGCGGAGGTTCCTGCTTTGAACTCGGAAATAATAAACGTATCCGGCGAGAAGTCGTAGCATCTGTTGTCTTTAAATGCGTCGGTAATTTCATTCCTGACTAAGGAGTCAGCGACAAGATTTTCGTCTTTGAGCCTGAATCTGGAAAGACTGCTTAGGGTTGAAGATAACTTATGCAATGATTAACCTCTTTTAAAACCGGCATAATTGTATCAGGGATGTTACAGATTTTAAAATAATTAGCAACCCACCCCGCCCGCAGGGCGGGCGGAAACAAATCCAAAAAGAAACAAAATAAACAGTAAAACCGATATTATAAAAATTTGTTTCTCAGAAGTATTGAGCAATATATTGCGAGTAAAATATTACATTAGCATAAATAAAAAAAAATGCAATATATTTATTTAGTTAAAACACCTCGTTAAATTCTTGACATTTAATATTTTAGTATTATACTTGATAGTAAATTGAATCGTGTTTAAAATTTGCAGCAGGAGGATGGGTTATGAGTATAGTCAGGGATATTTTAAATGAAAAAAAACAAAAGGAAACATGGTCGATATCGCCTAAGGCAACAGTACTCAAAGCTCTTAAACTCATGAAAGAGAAAAAAATAGGAGCATTGATAGTGATGAACGACAAGGGTAAGGTAGCTGGTATTTTTTCCGAGAGAGATTATGTGCGTAAGATCAGTCTCAGAGCAGATTCCCCCGGGAAAGGCGATACTTTAGTAGAGAAAATGATGACCCCTGCAAAAAAGATGTATACGGTGACCCCGGACAGTTCAATAGATGACTGTATGGCTCTCATGACAGAGAAACATATAAGGCATCTGCCTGTTTTTGAAAATAATAAATTTATCGGCATTATTTCTATCGGCGATACTGTTAAATCAATTATCGCTGAAAAAGAAGATGTAATAGCAAATTTAAGCGATTATATAGCCGGAAAATATTCTTAAAATTGTATTTATTGGAATGATTTTTTATTACATGTGCTGAATTATTTCATTGTGTATTTATATTAAATATTAAAATCGGCTGTTCTATCAGCCGATTTTAATATTAATTTACCCGTTTTATTTCCGGCATTTTATTTGTCTTCCATGCAGATAAATATTAAACTCTCCATATATAAATCAATTTGAATAAATAAAGTAGTTGCGAAAAAATTATTGTTTATTCGATACTTGGAAATAGTCTGTAAAGAAGAATTAGTATTATAATATAATGACTAAAAGAAATTTACTTATTGAAAAGATACAGCTGCTCAGAAACGCGAGCCTTTTTTCAAAGTTAAGAGAGGCTGAGCTAGAGATAGTGGCCGCTTACAGTGAATATTATAACTTTAAACCAGGGCAAATCATTTTTAGCGAAGGAAGTAATGCCGAAGTACTTTATATTATTAAAGAAGGCGAAGTTTTTATTAGCAGAGAGATGAAGAACAGGGGAGTAATTGATTTAGCAAGATATATTTCCAATGAAAGTTTCGGCGAATTAAGCCTGCTTACAAGTAAATCGAGGAATGCTACAGCAATTGCAGAAAAGGATACAACATTGCTTATTTTTCCGATGGAGGGTACTTATTTTAAAGATGTTCTTGAAAAACATCCTGAGATTTCGGCCCGGATTTTACATAAGTTTTTAGCAATAATAGCAGGAAGGATAAGAAACACAAACAGACTTATTTCGGAGAAAACGCCTTGGATAAGAGATTTGAGGAGGCAGCTTTTCAGCGACAAGCTTACAGGGCTTTATAACCGGACATTTATTGAAGAAGACTTCGCTGCTTTTCTCCCGCAATACGGTGAATCAACAAGCCTTATTATGATTAAACCCGACAACTTCAAAGAGATCAATGATAATTTCGGCCATGATGTAGGCGATAAGGTGCTGAGGCTTCTTGCGATATTCCTGCAGTCAATATTGAGAGAAGATGATATAGGGGTAAGATACAGAGGCGACGAGTTCGCAGCTATTCTGCCGAACACAAGCACTGAAGAAGCATTGGCAATCGCGGACGATCTGAGAGAGATTGTTATGGAAATGGACATAAGCAACGCAACAAACGGCGAACTTGAAAAAATTACAGTTAGCATCGGCGTTTCGACTTATCCGTTCCATGCCAGCAACAGCATTATGCTTGCGGACAGGGCGCATGAGAAAATGTTTGAAGCACGTGAGAAAGGCGGGAATCGCGTAATGAGTGTGTGATTGTTTTAATAGCCGGAATTTTTTGTGTTTTAATTAAATTAAGGTACTGATTTATTTAATGAAAAGTAAAATCGAATTTTTACAGAATGTGGAACTCTTTTCATTGCTCTCAAGCGAAGAGATTAGCAGGATTATTAAATCTCTTCATTCGGTTGAAAAAGAAGCAGATGAGATTTTATTCAAGGAAGGCGATGAAGGTAATGAGCTTTTCATTGTAATGACCGGTAAGGTCGCAAGCTATGTTGTGCTTCCGAAGGGTACAAAACGTGAAATAGCTGAGTTTAAGCCGGGTGATTTTTTTGGCGAAATGTCAATTTTTGAAAATACTCCCAGGTCAGCAACCTGCTATACAAAAGAACATTGTTCTCTTCTGTCATTGAGGGAGAGAGACCTTTTTGAGCTGATCCTGTATGATCCGGAGATTGCCATAAAAATAATGTATAGAATGCTTAACATAACAACTGAACGCCTTTTGGATAGAAGCGAATTCTTGTCGGATATGGTCCAGTGGGGAGAGGAAGCGCGTAAGCGTGCAATCACTGATGAACTTACCGGTATTTATAACAGACGTTTTTTAGACGATGCTCTTGTGGATTATTTTGAAAAAGCAAAGAACAACGGTAAACCGCTATCTCTTATAATGATGGATATAGATAATTTCAGGGAACACAGCGAATTTTTTAATCAAAAACAGACAAACCGCGTAATTCTTGAAGTTGTATCAGTCTTTAAAAAATATTTCCGTGAAAATGATATTATAGCGAGATACGGAGGAGACGAATTTACAGTCATTATGCCGGATACTGATTTAAAATCCGCGTTTACTTTTGCTGAAAAGATACGCATTGCAGTAAGTGAATTACAGCTCTCTGATATAATGAAGAACAATATTCGACAAATAACGATCAGTCAGGGAATTTCTTCTTATCCTGAAAATGCCGATGATCTTGAAAGCTTAAGAGTAAATGCGGATAAAGCCCTTTATAAAGCAAAACTTGAAGGCAGGAACAAGGTTATTCTTGCAGAGTAGAGATGAATGCCCATCTGCTTTTAGGTGCCTTCCTTTTGGAAGGCTTTGCCTATTATTGTAATTTTTATTCTTAAACTTTTCATTGTAAAAGAAGTGAATCTATCAGGCCTTAGCTTCATAAGATCAATATCCACCGTAGAGCCATTTTGAGTATAGGGATGAATTTTAACTTCGATATGTGAGGCAGTCGGTATCCTTCCCACTCCATTGCATACATGACAGTATTTATCTTCTCCGTAGCACACATGACAATCCATTCTTGAGGGTAGTTCCACAAAAGCGACAGCTCCTTTTTCTGATTCTTTTGGGGTAACAAAAATTTCAACATCCTGGCCGAATGCGCGCATTCTTTCTTTTCTTTTAATCTTTTTATTTAACAGTCTTGTGGTAAGAAGATCCTTAAGGGAGATTGAATATTTAATGCGATTTTTCGGAAGATAAACATAACCATCGCTGCTGAATCTGCTTTTACTTAAAAGTTTAGAATTGTAATCCTTTCTGAGTTCGTCATCTATAAGGAGTTTATATCCTTTTATTATCAGGTCTACTTTTTTTTTATCCTCGTCCGCGTTCTTCCCTGATATGTCAGGATGATATATCTTTATTAAATTGCAGAACGCAGAGCGGATTAATTCTTTTTCGGCTTTATAAGGGATATTCAGTATCTCATAAAAGTCTATTATGTTGCCTTTGTCATCACAGTACGGCTTATTCATTTAATTAGCCTGTAAAATAAATATTATTATAAATCAGGATGAACAATATAGCTGAGTACTAAATCATTTTTTTATGATTAGTCAAGTGGGATTTATTTGTCTATTTTATGTAATTATTACAAATTGAAATTAGTTTCAAAAATTTAATCATTTGTATTTAAAAATCTTGACAATAATAGTTGATAGTGTAATACATTATATGAGGAGATTATTTTATTTAATTAATTAAAAAATGGAACAGCAGGAAATAAAGGATATTCTATCAAAGAACGGCATAAAACCGTCAGTTCATCGCATGAAGATTCTTGATTATTTAGTAAGAATGAAAAATCATCCTACTGTTGATACCATTTTTCGGGACATTTCGGGCGATATACCGACGCTTTCAAAGACCACAGTTTATAATACGTTGAAAACATTCCAGGACTCGGGTGTTGTACAGGCAATTACGATTGAAGACAATGAAGTCAAGTATGACGCTATAATTGACAGGCATGCTCATTTTAAATGCAGCGAATGCGGCCGTTTATACGATATACCGATGGATACAAAAGTGCTTCACCTTAAGTCGGTCGGCGGGCATCTTGTAAAAGAAAGCCAGCTTTACTACAAGGGGATTTGCAGAGCCTGCCAAAAATAATTCCATATAATTGACAAGTTTTAAGCTATCTTTAAAATCCGTTTTTTTATTATTTATTGACAGTTTATTAAAGTTATTTTATATTTGTAATGATTACATATTTATTATCAGTATAAATTGATAATATGCTTGCATTATTTATTTTTATTGTATATATAATACGATAAATTGAAAAAATAATTAATCAGCATGTTTATATTTCAACAGGAGGTTTTAATGAAGAATATTAAAGGCAGCAGGACAGAAAAAAATCTATTAATAGCTTTTTCGGGGGAGTCTCAGGCAAGAAACAGATATACATACTTTGCCTCTGTGGCAAAGAAAGAAGGCTATGAGCAGATATCCGCGATTTTTTTAGATTCTGCGGATCAGGAAAAGGAACACGCAAAAAGAGAATTTAAATTTTTAGAAGGCGGCGATCTGGAAATAACAGCAGCCTTTCCTGCCGGAATTATCGGAGATACAGCGGCCAATTTAAAGGCTGCCGCAGCAGGGGAGCATTATGAATGGACAGAGATGTATCCTGATTTTGCAAAAATTGCAGAAGAAGAGGGCTTTGAAGAACTGGCCGGCATATTCAGGTCAATAGCGATTGCCGAAGAGCATCATGAAAGAAGATATCTGACTTTACTGAATAACCTGAAAGACGGCAAGCTCTTTAATAGAGATCAGAAAGTCAAATGGAAATGCCGGAACTGCGGTTATATACACGAAGGCATGTCAGCTCCGGAGAGGTGCCCTGCATGCGATCATCCTCAGGCATATTTTCAGATATTAGCTGATAATTTTTAATATAGTCTCTTGGGGAGAGTCAAAGAATGTATTGATAAAAAGAACAAGGGGTTGAGGCCGCTTGTTCTTTAAAAATTTCCATATCTTATCGTAATTGCGGAAATATTATCAGGTTTTTATTGTTATGATTTTATGTATATGAAGTAAAATAATAGCCGGGAAATAATTATTCGGGAGGGTTGTATTATGGAAACTAAAAAGTTTTCGATACCTAACATATCATGCAGGCATTGTGTAATGACAATAAAAAATGAATTAAGCGAAATAAATGGCATAACGAACGTCGAAGGAGATCCGGATTCAAAAACCATTACAGTCAAATGGGATTCCCCTGCAACTCTGGATGCAATTAAAGAAAAATTAAAACAGATTAATTACCCGGCTTCAGAATGAGAAGGCGATGATGGAAAATAAAGTAATAATTCCCGTTACCGGAATGACGTGCGCCAACTGCGCTATGAACATAGAGCGGGCACTTAAAAAAGTTCCCGGGATCATGGATGCCTCCGTGAATTTTGCGAGCGAACGTGTATCTGTTTCCTATCAGCCTGAAATTGTCACAATAGACGGCATGATTGCTGCAATAGAGAAAGCCGGATACGGTGCGATTAAACCGGATGAATCTGGTGAAGATAATGAAGCAGAAAAAATCGCCCGCAAAGCGGAGATTAAAAATCAGACAAGAAAGTTTTTACTCGGTATAATATTCACATTGCCGCTTTTTATATTAAGCATGGGCAGGGATTTCAACCTTATCGGTTACTGGAGCCATGCATCCTGGGTTAACTGGCTTTTCCTTATTTTAGCAACCCCGGTTCAATTCTATACCGGATTGGACTATTACAAAGGCGGATTTAAAAGCATAAAAAACGGAAGCGCCAACATGGATGTGCTTGTAGCAATGGGCTCGTCCGTCGCGTATTTTTATTCCATTGCGCTTATGCTCTTTCCAATGCTCGGGCAGCATGTATATTTTGAAACATCTGCTGTAATAATCACACTTATCAAACTCGGTAAAATTCTTGAAGTGAAAACCAAAGGAAGAACCGGCGGGGCTATCAGAAAGCTTATGGGCCTTCAGCCCAGGACAGCGTATGTAATAAATAACGGTGTGGAAAAAGAGACTCCGCTTTCTGAACTTCAAAAAGACAATATTATAATTGTCAGACCCGGAGAAAAAATTCCTGTTGATGGAATTATTACAGAAGGGGAATCCGCAGTTGATGAATCCATGCTTACGGGTGAGCCTCTTCCTGTTGATAAAAAAACGGGAGATCCTGTTACAGGAGGGACAATAAACACTGACGGCGTTTTGCAGTTCAAGGCAACGAAAGTCGGCAAAGACACTGCCCTGGCACAGATAATAAAACTGGTTGAGGAAGCCCAGGGGAGCAAAGCGCCTATTCAGTCTTTGGCTGATAAAGTATCTGCTGTGTTCGTACCTGCTGTCATTGTTCTTGCATTTATTGTATTTGCTCTTTGGTGGGCAATTGCAGGCGAATTTGTACCTGCAATGATAAGGCTTGTTTCAGTGCTTGTTATAACATGCCCATGTGCACTGGGGCTTGCAACCCCTACCGCGATTATGGCAGGCACAGGCAGAGGCGCGGAGAGCGGCATACTCTTTAAAAACAGTGAAGCGCTTGAAACAGCATCAAAGATCGATGTAATTGTTTTTGATAAAACAGGCACGATTACCGAAGGAAGGCCAGCTGTAATCGATATAATTCCTTTAGATGAAGATATAAAAAGTGAAAACGAACTTTTAACTATTGCTGCATCGCTTGAAAAAGGATCGGAACATCCTTTGGGGCGGGCAATTGTTTTAGAGTCTGAGAAAAGAGGCCTGGCTTTAACCGATGTAGAAAGTTTTAAGGCTCATCGCGGTTTCGGTATACAGGCTGTGATACACGGTAAGGCTATATATGCAGGCAAACCTGCCTGGTTTAAAGATTTAGGTATAGAAATAAAAAATTATTCGGATAAAATAGAACTGCTGCAGAATCAAGGGAAAGCTGTAATCCTGATTGCTTATCAGGATAAGGCCCGAGGAATTGTCACGCTGTCCGATAAGGTTAAACCGGAATCGGCAGCTACGATTGCGGAATTACAAGATCAGAAATTGAATGTATATATGATCACCGGAGATAATTATAATTCTGCAAAAAAAATCGCCGGTGAAGTGGGAATTGACGAAGTATTAGCTGAAGTTTTGCCGGATGAAAAATCCGGCAAAGTCAGGGATTTGCAGATGGAAGGGAAAAAGGTCGGCATGGTTGGAGACGGGATAAACGATTCGCCGGCTCTTGCGCAGGCGGATGTCGGCATTGCAATCGGATCAGGCACCGATGTCGCTATTGAAGCAGCGGACATTGTTCTTGTCGGAAGCACGCTTAAGGGCGTGCCTAAAGCAATGGAGCTTTCAAGGGCGACAATGCGCACGATCAGGCAGAATCTTTTCTGGGCGTTCTTTTACAACATAGCCCTCATACCGGTTGCAGCCGGCGCTCTGTATCCGTTCGAAAACGCGCCGGAGATGTTAAGGCACCTGCATCCGATGCTCGCAGCACTCGCGATGGCAGTCAGCAGCATAACTGTGGTCAGCAACAGCCTGCGGCTGAATAGAATAAAATTATTAAGATGAGACCAATAACTGTACGATTGTATAGTTCCGTAATAAAAGAAAAATTGAACTGAATTATGTTAATATTAGGATTAAATGGAAGCCCGAGGAAGAACGGGAATACAAGTATTCTTCTTTCAGAATTTATGGAAGAAGCTGAAAAGCTTGGCGCGGTGACACGTACGATTATTGCAGATAAAAAAAATATTTTACCGTGCAAAGAATATAAGACATGCGAGTCAAAAGGTTTTTGTCCCATAGATGACGATATGGAGAATGAAATTTATTCGCTTTTATGGGATGCTGACCTGATCGTCATTGCGACTCCTGTCTTTTTTTACAGTGTACCTGCGCAATTAAAGGCGCTCATCGACCGTTCACAGACAATGTGGGCGCGTAAATACCGTTTAAAGCTAGAAGATCCTGGAAGAAAATGGAGAAGTGGTTTTCTTCTTGCGCTCGGGGCTACAAAGGGCGCGAATCTTTTCGAGGGCCTGAATCTGACTGTGAAATATTTTTTCGATGCTGTTGGAGCAAATTTCAAAGAAAGCCTGGCATACCGCAGAATAGAAGAAAAGGGCGATATTGCAAAACATCCCACTGCATTTAAAGATGCAAGGGAAAAGGCGCACGATCTTATCGGCCCCTACCTAAACAGAAAAAGAGTGCTGTTTGTGTGCAGGGGCAACGCGTGCCGCAGTCAGATGTCGCAGGCGTTTGCGCAATTTTATGCCGGGGACAGGATCGAAGCGCAGAGCGCAGGCGACAGCCCGGCGGAAAGCGTAAGCCATGTTATGATGCAGGCAATGGCGGAGAAGGGAATTGATTTGGCATTCCGGAAACCAAGATCTGTACAGGAAGTCGTTAAGTCAAATGCCCCGCATATAATAGTGACAATGGGCTGTGAAGTTTCATGCCCTGTAATACCGGGTGCAAAAGTCATAAATTGGGATCTGCCTGATCCTGTCGGTAAACCGGTAGAATTTATGCGGGAATTAAGAGACGATATTAAAAAAAAAGTCATCGAGCTTGTTAGTAAATTATAAAAATTAAAAAATGATTTGCATTATCAAAAAAATTATAGCATAAAATAATTCGGGTTTTATTAATATTTATAATAATTACTAAAAGGAGAAACACAATGAATAAATACAAATGCATCGTTTGTGGTTATATTTATGATCCGGCGACGGGAGATCCGGATAACGGAATAAAATCCGGAACAAAGTTTGAAGATCTGCCTGCTGACTGGGTATGCCCTGTTTGCGGTGCGTCGAAAGATGAATTTGAAAAGATATAATATCTTCAAGAGGTAGTATATATGAAACCAATAGAATTGGCTTCCGGTATATATTCTGTCGGAGCTGTCGACTGGAATGCGCGCGACTTCCATGGATACTCGATATGGAACGGAACAACATACAATGCCTATCTGATTATTGATGAACAAATAACTCTTATCGATACAGTAAAAAAAGAGTTTGTTCATGAACTAATTACAAATATAAGCCGAATCATAGATCCGAAAAAAATTGATCAGGTGATCAGCAATCATACTGAAATGGATCATTCGGGCGGCCTGTTTGAAGTTATGTCCTTTATCGGGAAAGATAAGCCTGTTTATTGCTCAGAAAAGGGACTTGAAAATTTAAGCAGGCATTTTTATCAAAAATTAAATTTAAAATCCATTAAAGATAAGGATTCGCTGAAGATCGGCAAAAGGACGCTCACATTTCTCGAAACAAGGATGCTTCACTGGCCTGACAGTATGTTCACTTATGTAAATGAAGATAAAATATTATTTTCGAGTGACGCATTCGGTGAGCATTATGCCGGTCCGGAAAGATTCGATGATGAAATTAAAGACGAAAAAATATTGCCTCACGCAAAAAAATATTATGCGAATATTCTTTTGCCGTATTCTCCTTTAATTAAAAAGCTTATCGAAAGGGTCACTGCGCTTGGTTTGCAAATAAATATGATCTGCCCTGATCACGGCATAATCTGGCGCGCAAATCCGTTAAAGATAATTTCAGCATATGCAGAATGGTGCGAACAGAAGCCTTCGAAAAAGGCTGTTGTTGTTTACGATACAATGTGGCATAGCACTGCCAAAATGGCAGAAGCTATTGTAGCCGGTCTCCAAAATGCAGGAATTTATGCATTGCCTATGAATTTAAGAACCAGCGACAGAAGCGATACAATAGCAGAAGTCTTTGATGCGGGTGCAGTTATTGTAGGCTCGCCAACACTCAATAACGGACTTTTCCCTACTGTAAGCGATTTTCTAACGTATATGAAAGGATTAAAGCCAAAAAATAAGATAGGAGCTGCATTCGGTTCTTACGGATGGAGCGGTGAGTCGATTAAATTGATTCATCGCGAACTCGAAGAGATGAAGTTTAATATGATGGATGCGGATGTGAGCATTAAATTCGTTCCTGATGAAAATGATATCAAAGCCTGTTTCGACTTTGGAGAAAAAATCGGAAAAAAATTATTCGTATCGTTTTAATTTTAATTTTTCCCAATAGTAATTTTTTAAGTTTGTTTTATAGTTTATTCAGTATTTGCCCGTACCTGTCAGGCGGGCTGGATTGCCAAAAAGGAGTATTATTAATGAAAGGAAAAGTAAGTTACGAATGCAAAAAATGCGGTGCGCTTTTCAACAGAGATGATGACTCAGAAGTACCTGTATGCTGCGGAATCCGGGCTGAAAGACTTCCTGAGTGCACATCTACGGATACTGCCGAACATGCCAGAGCGAATGATAATGGCGAACCCTGCAATGACGGCAGAGCCGGCTAATAATAATATAAAATATTATTGAAATTATCGCAACGAAAGCTTATCTGGATAGAAAACATTAACTGAAACTAATTAAGGAGATAATTTCATGAAAATATTTATCGACAGCGCTGATCTTGACGAGATAAATCAGGCGTATGGCTGGGGTGTAGCTGACGGAATCACTACAAATCCTTCGCTATTAAAGAAAGCGGTTGATAAGCGGATCGCATCGGGCAATAAGCTTGATCTTGAAACGTATATCAAAGACATTTTAAAAACAGCTAAGAACACTCCGGTCAGTCTTGAAGTCACGGAGATAACAGCCGGGAGAATGATAGAGCAGGGGAAAAAGATTTTTGATATGTTCAATCCGGTCGCAAATAATGTTAATATTAAAATACCCGTAAATCCTGCATTTAAAAACGAAGATGAAACGCATTTCGACGGCATAGAGGCTGTCAGAAAGCTGTCTGCTGAGGGAATACCGGTGAACTGCACTCTTGTTTTTACTCCGGAGCAGGCGCTTCTCGCAGCAAAGGCAGGGGCAAAGTATATTAGTCCGTTTGCCGGGCGCGTTGATGACTATCTTAGAAAGAGTTGTGGTATGAAGTTCGACAAGTCGGATTATTACCCTGCAGCCGGTACCGAAAAAAGCGGAAAGGTCATCGAAGATAACGGTATTGTTTCCGGTATCGATCTAGTCAGCCAGTGCGTTGAGATTATTGAGCAATACGGCTTTGAGTCCGAGATCATTGCTGCGTCATTAAGGAATCCGCGTCAGTCAAGGGAGGCGGCCCTTGCGGGCGCGCATATTGCGACTCTGCCTCTGCAGGTAATTAAGGATATGCTTAAGCATCATAAGACATACGAAGGCATGAAAGCTTTCACAGCGGATATTGTTAAGGAATATGTTGAATTGAAATAACGTTTTTTTATAAGGCAGCTATGCTTGAAAAAATAAATCCTACAAAAACCGGCGCTTGGAAGGAACTTGCTAAGCATTACAGTGATATAAAAACAATACAAATAAAAGATTTATTCACTAAGGATAAACGGAGATTCGAGTATTTTTCCATTCGATTCGGCGATATTTTATTGGATTATTCAAAAAATATTGTTGATAAAAGAACAATCAGACTTCTGCTCAAGCTTGCAAAGGAGATAAAACTTAAAAGCTCAATTGAAAAAATGTTTGCAGGCGAAAGGATAAACGAGACTGAGAACAGGGCAGTGCTTCATGTTGCTCTGCGAAACAGATCGGGCAAACCGGTTTTCTGCGAAGGCAATGATGTAATGCCGGATGTACACAGAGTACTTCACAGGATGGAGGTGTTTTCCGATAAGATATTCTCAAAACAATGGAAGGGCTACACCGGAAAAGCAATTGCTGATATTGTGAATATAGGCATAGGCGGATCGGACTTAGGCCCGGTCATGGTGACTGAAGCTCTGAAACCATATAAGCATCCGGATCTAAAAGTTCACTTTGTCTCCAATGTTGACGCGAGTCATATAACAGAGACATTAAAGAAGCTTGATCCGGAAACATCGCTTTTTATGATTGCCTCAAAAACTTTCACAACTCAGGAAACAATGAGGAATGCGCACACTGCAAGGAACTGGTTCCTCGAAAAAACACAAAATGTAGGTGATATAAAAAAACATTTTATCGCGATATCAACAAACATAAAAGGAGTTGAGAATTTTGGGATTGATCCTGAGAACATGTTCGAATTCTGGGACTGGGTAGGAGGCAGGTATTCTCTGTGGTCGGCGATAGGGATTTCAATTGCATGTACTATTGGTTATAAGAATTTTATTGAGCTATTGGAAGGCGCGCATGCTATGGACATGCATTTTAAGGATGCGCCGTTTGAAAAGAATATCCCTGTTATTCTCGCGCTGCTCGGGATATGGTATAATAATTTTTTCGGTGCCGACACACAGGCGATACTTCCGTATAATCAGTATATGCACAGATTTACTGCGTATCTGCAACAGGCGGACATGGAAAGCAACGGCAAAAGCGTAGATCGGGCGGGCAAGGTTGTCCGGTATCAGACAGGCCCGGTTATCTGGGGTGAACCGGGGACAAACGGGCAGCATGCGTTTTATCAGCTCATTCATCAGGGCACAAAACTTATTCCATGCGATTTTCTTGCTCCAGCGCAGACTCATAATCCGATAGGGGATCATCATGATATCCTGCTTTCGAATTTTTTTGCGCAGACTGAAGCTCTTATGAACGGTAAAACGGAGAAGGAAGTCATTGCGGAATTAAACGCAAAGGGTCTGAACGAAGGTCAGATTAGAAATATTATGCCTTCCAAGTTGTTTAAAGGAAATAAACCCACTAATTCAATTTTATTCAAAAAGCTGACTCCTGGAACTCTGGGGAGCCTGATTGCTATGTATGAACATAAAATATTTGTTCAGGGAATTATCTGGAATATTTATAGTTTTGATCAGTGGGGTGTTGAACTCGGGAAACAACTTGCAAAAACAATTCTGCCCGAACTGAACGGTTACAGCGAAGTTTCCGGGCATGATTCTTCAACAAACGGGCTGATTAATGCATATAAGAAGATGAAGGTGAATTAAAATATTGAAAAACACTAATGGTGAAACAATGGGAGAAAACGGTATAACAGTATCATATGCATTGATGCCCGGAGATGCGAATCCTTCCGGAAATGTGCACGGCGGCGTTATCATGAAACATATCGATAATACGGCGGCTATCGTTGCTTTCCGCCATGCGCGTATAAATGTTGTGACAGCTTCTATAGACAGGCTGGATTTTCACAACCCGGCCTATGTCGGCAATCTTCTTACCTTGAAAGCAAATCTCAATCTTGTGGGAAGAACATCTATGGAAGTAGGAGTTCGGGTGGAAGCAGAAAATCTGTTAAGCGGAGAGGTCAGGCATATTGCATCCGCATACTTGACTTTTGTTGCCCTTGATAAAGATCATAAGCCAGTAAGTATTGCTCCTTACATCCCGCAATCTGATGATGGAAAAAGGCGTAACAGCGAAGCACTTGAGAGGAAAAAAATGAGGCTGCTTGAAAAACGGAGAGAGAAAAAAAATTAAACAAAAAATATGGATGATAAAGAGGCGATAAAAAAAGTCATTGATGATTTTTTTAACAATGCTTCTGAGCAGGACCTGCTCGAGCTTGAAGCATTTCTGTCATCACATGAAAAAGACATACCCAAAAGCATGCCCCGCACTCGTCAGCCTCTTGGTAAAATGGATGCCAATAAAGCTGCCAACCGTTTTGCTTCGGATATCAGGCAGAGAATGGGGCTTACTTCTGAGCAGATTACCAGAAGCGCGCGGGATGCTGTCCGGACAATGATACTTCAATACGACCCGCATATACCTGAAAGCCAGATTCAGACATTGCTTAATCAGTGGGTTCCGGACAAATCGAAAACATCAAAAATTATCCCTGAAGATGCAATGCGTGCAATGATATCACAGTTTGTGGCATACGGCAGAGGAGAGCTGACAGACGAGCAGGTGAAAACATTTCCTGAAGGATGGGCAAAGAAGTACTGGTCTTTTTTTCCCGAGAAAATACAATTATTAATAAGAGCCTATATTAAAGATGAGATAACGGAACCCACTTTTTTGGAAGTACTTGAAAAAGTACTTGGAAAGTAGGGAAGCATGCACGAGTTCAGGAACTCATAACCACACGTTCTTATTTGAACACCTCCCCAGCCTCTTTATACCACAAAACAAAATCAAGATGATCAACAGGTATATTTATTTCCTTCGAAAAAATTTTTAACCGGTCTTCTATTTCATAATATTTCTTTCTAGTAATGGATTCCGGTATATTTTTAATCACTCCAAATAGCCTGAGATTTTTTAATATATGCCTGTCGAGAATTGCTATGTTGTCTCCAAAACCCACATTGCGCAGAAAATGGCTCGCTTCTTTATAGCCGTATCCTTTTACTTCATTTACAAGCCAGTCTCTTTTCTCAAAAACAGCCGGAAATTTTTCCAATATTTGTTTAAGCCCAGTGCTGCCGATTGCCGCAAATTTTTCTCTTGCCTCGATCAGGTATTCGGATTTCTTATTTTTAAAACGTACTATATTGAGTTCTTTGTTTATATCGCTGAATTTGCCGCAGAAAAGCAGATTTTTTTCTTTAAGGCTGCAGATTGCCTGCCAGCCTGACCTTGCTTTTGACTGCGGGGTGAGTATGCAGAATGCTAATTCTGTGAAGAGTTCTTCGTTGTTGCCGCGTTCCCATATGGCCTTGAAATTCGCGATCCGGTTTTCAATATTGGTTTTTATTGACCTGTAAATGTTTTTAATTTCGCTGATCTCGGGATGCATATATTTATAAGTGTGTGCAATCAGTTTATTTTAAGTAATTTGTAATTCTGATATTCGCCCGGATACCAGCCTGTCAGCTTTCCTGTTTTATCGGATATCCTTCTTTTTATATCTTTAAGACCGGGCCTGTATTTTATCATAGAAGGATTAAAGTCGATATTGTAGCTATCAATTTTTTTCCTCATAACTGCAGGGTGATTGTCTTTAAAACGTTTCATGCACTTTGTATCCATTTCGGATAGATAATTATAATCGCTTTGATGTGTTTTCTCAAGATGCCCTTTGCCGTGATGAAGTTCATCGTGCTCGCGCCTCTTTTCGGCCATCACTTCAGGCGGACGCACCCATCCGTAGTGGAATATGCGGGCCCCTGAATCGATCACGTTTATTTTTCTGCCGTCTACCCGGAAGCTCTGAGCGGAGCGCCACGAGATTATTCCCCTGTGATTGCGTATAAGCCGTATTTCTTTTCTGTACCAGTGATACGAGTCGCCATACCAGTTGTAATTGCCGAAGAAATGCGTATAATCAAAAAGAAAGCCTTCGACAATGTCCTCAGTTTTATATTTTTCGCAAAGCGAGATTATTTTATGCTGATCCTCGTCATGAAACACCTCGTCTGCCTGAATGTAAAAAGCCCAGTCACCCGTACACTGGAAAAGGGCAATATTAGACTGAACAGCGAGTATTCTGCCTTTTACAGTGAAGCGCGGATCCCATATCGTCTCGATTATCTTTATTTTTTTATCGCCGATTTTTTTTATAACAGCAAGCGTATTATCGTCCGACTTTCCTACTGTGATAATGAATTCATCAACTATAGGAAGCACTGATTTTATAGACTCAACGAGAGGGTATCCGAGTTTTACGCCGTTGCGTACTGTTGAAAACCCGGAGATAAATTTTTCTTTTGGCATTATATATTGCAGTGTGATTATGATTATATATTTAAATAAATTTTTTTTTCAGTACCTGTCGAATAATTTTTTCTGACTCAGCTGTATCTACGTTTTTGATAATCATTTAATGCAGTCGCTTTCTTTTTTTACAATAATTTTATTAAGGAATTTTTTTATTCCGTCGGTATAATATGCTTCAACATATTGGCATACATTGAGAAAATTTTTCGTTACGTGTTTCCTGCCCATGGAAATATATTTTGTATTATCAGTAAAATGGACTATAACCTCAGTCTTCCCTTTTTTTAATTCAACATAATTGTCGGTGATATAAATTATTCTTCCGGAAAAAATTTTTTCACTGCTTTTTTTTGCAGTTGCAGGTACCGCATACGATAAAAACGCAACAGCTGTCAGCAAAAAAATAACCGCGGCGATTGAATTTTTTTTCATTATGCAAATCCTCCTTATTTAAATGCTAAGCAAATATTTTTACAACATCATTAACTGTAACGTAAACCATTAATCCGGTAATAATAAGCCATCCGGCAATGGTTGCCGGAATCTGTATCTTTAATAATTTCGGATGAATTTTTTCCAGGAAGTATAGAATTATCTTCCCGCCGTCAAGAGCAGGTATGGGCAGTAAGTTGAATACAGCGAGATTAAGGCTTAATAATATTAAAAGTTTAATTGTATCCCGGATACCGGAAGCAATGAACTGACTTCCGGTATTGACAATACCTACTATTCCGGACAGATGGTCAGGGCTGGTAAACATTACAGGAATAGTCATAACTATATTAATAAAATAATCTGATACTTGAATAAACGGATTTAATAATATAGCTGAAAAAGAAGCACTTGAACTGAAAATATTTAAAAATATCAAGAGAATTATAGGCAATAAAATATTTGCCAGCGGGCCTCCAATGGAAAATAAAATTCTTTTAATTACAGGAATCTGATAGAATTCGCTTTCATTTTCAATAGCCGGCAGAATATATCCGCCTAAAGGAATAACAGAAATGCAGTATTCTGTTTCTTTTGCTTTATATTTCCATATCTTTGGCCCGAATCCTATGGAAAAAACCGCAACAGGGATACCTGTCAGTTTTGCAAAAATAAAGTGCCCAAGCTCGTGAATAAATATCAGCATACCTATGAGTGCGATTATAATAAAATAGTTCATGTTTTTCCCTGAATTTACTTAAGGTTATTTTAAAGCGACATATATTAAAACTTTATTGAATAAAATTACTTTAGTTAAGTCAGCAATTTTAGCCTGTGAATTATTATTTGTCAATATTATTAGGTTGAAAATATTTTTACTCGTTATTCTGTTCCCGGCCGAGTTTTCTTCTCCACTTGGCCCTTTCGACTTTTGTCCAGCTTTCTACAATATGGGTCGAGAGTTCCTTTTCTATTTCATGACGTGTTTTTTGCTTTTTTGTTTTAATTTTTACATGTTTAAGTTTTGCGTTTTTCTCTTCGATTTCTTTTGCTGTAAGCGAAGCTTCCCCCAGTATAAAATCATGAATCAATTCCATTGTTGCCTGTTTCCCGGATATGGATGAAATAATATTCATAATCCGTCTTTTATTCACAAGATCGTTTATTAAATTTTCAGGCAGATCATCCAATCCGAACATTGCTCCGATAAGTGCACCTACTAGCGCACATAAAATCGGGGATGATCCGCCGTTTTCAGCTGCGCGGAAAAAAGCTTCCGAAGGATTATGCGAATATGAATAAGTTAAATATATTGAAAACGGGATTATGGCCAGAGGGTGATTGACTGTTGCTCTTGTAATCGGTGTTTTTATTTTTTTATTTACGAAATCAACAATAAGTTTTCCCGCCGAATTATTATCATTAATATTTAATAATTTTGATATTATGTTTAAATAATCGCTGATTGAAGATAAAAGATAATCAGGATTAAGGCCAAGCTTAAAAATTATTGCTGTTGATTCCTGTAATTTTTTTAATAGTAAATCAGCTGTCATAACCGCATTATCCAATAATTCTGCTGTCTTAAATGAAAGGTTTCCCTCAAGAATATTTTTTAAAAGTCCATTCATTAGCAATGCGCCGGCACACGAATGTACATCGCTGTTAAAAATAAGAGAGGATGAGATCATACGTTCAATATTGCTGTTAAAGAAAGGATTTAGCGTTAAAGGGATTAATATAACGGCATTATCCGCACATGGATATGAAAACACAGTGTTTTTTAAAGAAGTATTTATTGTTTTTGCGTTATTTATCAAATGTCTTTCCATTACAGAGGGATGTCTGAATATTCCGTATTCATTTCCAGCTATACCTAGACTTTCGGAAATAAGCTGACCGAAGTCCGGCCAATTTATATTTTTTTTCGTCTGTGCGAACATCGATAATAAAAGCATAAGCTGGGAATGCGTACTGTAAAGCCCCGGCTTTCTCCAATGCTCAGGTTTGCCTTTTAAAGCCGGGGCAGGATCTGTGTAATCTTCAATTTTCCTGAAGATTGAATGAATGTGTGCGCTGCTTAGCCCGTCCAGCGTTATTCCTAACGCGTCACCAATAATCGTACCCCAGAGCATTCCCTTTATTTTTTGATCATTCATGAATATATTAATTTTTCTTGAAATATTTTTGTACTATGAATATTTATTTTAAAAAAATAAATCAAGATAAAAAAATGAGAGTAATTTCAGGAAAATATAAAGGAAAAGAAATCCCGTTTGAGAATGAAAAATTCAACAACGCGAATTCCACGCCGCAGAAAGTTAAAAAGGCTGTTTTTTCAATTCTCGGGGAAGACCTGACCGGGAAATCATTCCTTGATCTTTACTCATGCTCAGGTCAAATGGGTATTGAAGCCCTGAGCAGGGGAGCTGACTTTGTAGTGTTTAATGAAATCGATAAAAACAGATTTAAATTTATCAGGTCTATTATTGATACATTTAAACCAGACGACGCCTTGCTTGTTCTTAACTTTCATGCATACAGATGTATGAGATACTGTGATTCAAAAGATTATAAATTCGATTTTATATTTATTGACGCACCTTTTCTGCGCGTAAAAAAGCACGAAGATCAGTATAGAGAAATTTTTAATGAATTAAACAAATATAATTTATTAAAAGTGCACGGGAAAATAATAATTCAGCATCCGGCCAAAGCGCGTCTTAATGGTGAATTTTCTTCCTGCAAATATCTCGGCACAAAAAAATATGCGAAGAATGCTTTATCGGTTTATCAAAAGGGATTCATTTCCATTCAGGGTCATTTATTATAAGTTGTTCGGTTTGTTTTGTGTCAATAGGCGGGGAAAAGTAATAACCCTGAGCGTATCCGCATCCGAGCTTTTTAAGCTGGTTTAATTGTTCACTTGTTTCAATACCTTCTGCGATAACGTCCATTTCCATGTTCTTACCAAGGCTGATGATTGTTTGAGGAATAACCAAAGTCCATTCATCATTGTTCATGGCAGTAATGAAAGAGCGGTCAATTTTTAATGTCTGGATGGGGAAATGATGCAGGCTGCTTAAAGAAGAATAACCGATACCGAAATCATCAATACCTATCTGTACATCCATTGCCCGCAGCTCTGAAAGCATTTTATTTGTCTTTTCATAATTTGACATTATAATACTTTCCGTTATTTCCAGATTCAGATAGCCCGGATATAAATTTTCGTCATCAAATATTTTTTTGATTTTTCCTATCAGGTCCGGCTGAGCAAATTGTTTTGCGGACAGATTAACGCTTATATATAAATGCTGTTTATCGGGATAATTTTTATGCCATGTCCGGAGCTGATTGCAGGCTTTTCTGATTACCCATTCTCCGATGGGAATTATCTGCCCAGTTTCCTCGATCATTGGTACAAAGTTCTCCGGCAGTACAAGTCCGCTTTTAGGATGCTGCCATCTGAGTAAAGCTTCAAAGCCGACTATTCTTCCCGTATCTATCGAAACGATAGGCTGATAATAGATGCAGAATTCTTTTCGTTCAAGCGCCTTCTGCAGATTACTTTCAAGTTCCAGAAGCTTTACAGCATGCTTGTGCATGCTATTTTCAAAGATCATGTACCGCGACAATCCTTCTGCTTTGGCTTTATACATTGCAGTATTCGCATCACGCAGTATATCTTCAGGATTTATGTATTCCTCAGAGCTTAAAGCTATACCAATGCCTGCGCTGGGAAAGATTTCATGGCCTTCGATATTTAAAGGCATAGATAATTTTTTTTGGATTCTTTCAGCAACACGGATAGGATCATTTTCATCCAGAATATTATTCAGCAGAATGATAAATTCATCTCCGCCGAACCTTGCCGCTGTATCTTCCGGACGCAGACAGGAAGATAATCTATTCGCAACTTCTATGAGCACCTTGTCGCCTATCAGATGTCCGAGGCTGTCGTTTATAACTTTAAACCTGCCCATATCCATGAAAAGAACGGCAAAATGGTAATCATTCCGTCTTTGTGAGATTTTAATTGATCTGTTCAATTCGTCATAAAAAAACGATCTGTTGGGAAGGCCGGTTAATTTATCATGTAATGTTTCATGCAGCAGTTTTTCTTCAAAGTATTTTTGGTCAGTTATATTTAATCCGTGCAGATGGATTATTTTAATGTCCTTTACCGGATTATAAGTCCATGAAAAGACGTGTCCTTTTATCTTTGATTCAAGATTATGGTAGCTTTTCCTGTCATTAAAACATAATTTGATAAGCTCTTTATGATTTTTCGGCAAAATATCTTCCGGCGAATCAAGACCAAGCCCTTCAAGTAAAATCTGCGCAGCCGGATTTTTATAGATTATATTTCCGTCTAAATCGGATGATAAAATCGGATGAGGGCTTTCACGCGGAAATGCCGCAAGTCTAACTATTTCGTTTTCAGCTTTTGTCAGCTTTTCAATATCGTCCTTGAGCTTTTCATTTATTTTTATTATTTCTTTTGTCCTTTCAAAGACTCTTTTCTCCAGATTCGCATTTGCTTCAATTAGCTTACCCCTGAGCTGTATCTCTTCGATTATTGTTTTGCCTTCGCCTGTTAAATATTTTATACTGCCGTCCTGTGCAATTACGGGCTGACAATTGAAAATTGCCGGTATAGGCTTTTTATCTATACCTAAGAAAGTACATTCAATCCTATTCGGAAGAAATGCTTTCGCATTATTAAGGGATTTGATTATTTTTTTTCTTTCTGCGGCTGAATGAGACAAGAGCTTTGTGTCAGGAAAGAATTTACCGTAAAGATCAGCCTCTGAAATTCCGCCTAATTTTAAAAGTGATGCGTTGCAGAATTGAATAAAACCATTGATATCGAATTTTATTACGAATGTATCAAGTGTGTCCGTCCACTCTTTTAAATCGTTAAGTGAAGCCCGATGGTTCATTTCTTCGTGAGCGATCAACAGAAATGCAGAACAGTCTTGATCAGGTAAAAGGCTTACATTGCTTTCAAGCGCAATCCAATCTCCTGATTTTGTCATTAATCTGAAATGCAGGTTTCGGCTGTATTCGCAAGGCTTACTGTTCTTTATACTGCAATGCGTAAGCGTTTGATTGATTAGATCAGCGTCATCAGGATGAGCATAATCAGTAAAATTTTTATTAATAAGATCGTTCTGTGCATAGCCAAGCGAATGAAATGGAGTATTCGCGTAAATGATGGTCCCTGCCCGGGAAATAAGCATAATATATTCCTGTGTATTTTCACAGATTATAGTATTTATTCTTTCGGAGTGCCGGGATATCATGTATTGAAAGTCATGTGTACTATATTGAGTCTCCTTTTCTCCTGAAGGTAACATATCTATTGTAGTATATATTGTATTATCGGTTTGTATCTTTTTGTCTTTGCTGATCATAGTTTGGGAAAAATATTCAGATTCCATTTCTGAGTGGAAATATGAATTTTATCGACTAATGTATTTATTTATCGGTAAGTTAAATATTTAATTAAATAAGAAATTCACGGTCCCAGTCTTTCCATACGGGGTCAAATCCTTTTTTTGCAATTACCGCTGCGATTTCATCGGGAGCTCTGTCGTCATCTATTGTAAACTGCCGGGCGTTTGCATCAGGATGTGAATATCCGCCAGGTTCTGTTTTGGATCCTGCACTCATCATGGTTATTCCTATAGGCATTACGTTGTCTCTGAAATGTGAGGATTCTCTTGTAGATAAAAGAAGGCCGGAGTCCGGTAGAATATTTCTCATAACACAGATCAGGTGAGTCAGGTCGCGGTCACTTACAGGATTAGGCGGAACATAATTGCCATGTGCTTGTTTAAGGCGAGGAAATGAAATCTGTATCTGGCTTTTCCAGTATTTTTTTGTTAAATAATAAGCATGAAGTGCGAGGAAAAATCCGTCAACTCTCCAGTCCGAAAGCCCCAACAGAGCACCGATTCCTATTTTTCTGAATCCGGCATCTCCGGCTCTTTCAGGCGCGTTGAGCCGCCAGCTGAAATTTTTCTTCATTCCGGAAGGATGAACAGCGTCATATCCTATTCTGTCATAAGTTTCCTGATAAACAGCAAGCCCGTCTACTCCGGCTTCCGTCATTATTTTATATTCAGCAGAATCCATAGGATAGACTTCGATTGAAACAGAAGCGAATTTGCTGTGAATATTGTTTGCAATTTTAGCTAAAGCTTCGGGAGAAACAGCGTGCTTGTCTTCACCGGTTAACAGCAGGATATGCCTGAATCCCTGTTTAAACAGCAGTCTGCTTTCTTCTTCTACCATTTCTCCAGACAGGGTCAGCCTTTTTATTTCATTTTTTCTGTTAAAACCACAGTATAAGCATGAATTTGTGCATTCGTTAGAAATATACAAGGGAGCATAAAGCTGAATGATATTGCCGAATCTCATTCTGGTAATTTTTTGCGAGATAACAGCAAGTTCTTCAAGGAATGCGTCAGCGGCAGGCGATAATAAAGCAAAGAAATCATCAGGATGTTTATTCTCTTTGTAAATCGCGGACATGACTTCTTCTTTGGACGAATTATATATTCGTTCTTTTACGGTTTTCCATAGATATTTATTCAATAAATCTTCAAACATATTTTTTATTAATTCTATCCTTTGTTACTAAACGGCATGAATTACTTTATCTTAAAAATCCGGTTAAGGGGCTTGATGCTTCTGCGGTTTCACTTATTTTAGAACCGCCGGCTAAGAAGGCTTCTCTTCCGGCTTCAACGCTTTTCTTAAATGCGCCGGCCATTCTTACGGGATCGTTCGAAGCCGCGATCGCAGTGTTGACAAGAACCGCGTCTGCGCCGATTTCCAAAGCCGTTGAAGCGTGCGATGGCAAACCAAGGCCCGCGTCCACTACAACGGGTATATTTGACATTTCTATTATTATTTTAATATTGTCAAGTGTCTTAATCCCTTTATTCGTGCCTATCGGGGATCCAAGCGGCATTATAGTTGAGCATCCTGCTTCCTCAAGCCTTTTGGCAAGTATAGGATCCGCGTTTATATATGGCAGAACAATAAAACCTTCTTTAACAAGTTTTTCAGCTGCTTTTAATGTTTCGATAGGGTCTGGCAACAGATACCGTGGATCCGGTGTGACCTCGAGCTTAATCCAGTTGCCGCATCCCATCTTTCTTGCAAGCATGGAAAGCCTAACGGCTTCGTCAGCATCTCTTGCTCCGGAAGTATTCGGTAGGAGCTGTATATCTTCTTTGCGCTCCATGACCGCGCCGAGCAGGTTATCGCCCGGATTGTCAAGGTCAACTCTTCTGAGGGCGACAGTGACCATCTCTGTACCGGATGCATTGATTGCATTTTTCATTAGATCTATGGAAGCAAACTTGCCTGTTCCAAGGAATAATCGCGAGTTGAATTTTTTTCCTGCGATTTCCAGATAATTGTTTTTAGATTGTATTATAGTCATAATAAATATTCTCTATTCGATTTTAAAAAAAGCAATGAAAAAAAAGTCTGAATGATGATTTATAAGATTAAATGATTAACAGGATTGGTATTTCTGCAGGCTATTGGTTATATGAAATTGATCTGATATAGCCGTGTTTTGCCTGCCTGAATCAAGTGAATCCTTTAATCTTGTAAATCATGGTTCAGACAAGCATTTTATAAAAAATAATCTTCCCGTCTCCCGGATAATAAAAATCCCGGAAATCCGCGCCTTTTTTATAACCGCATTTCATGTAAAATTTTCTCGTAGGAGTGTACTGTTCCCTGGAGGAAGTTTCCGAATAAAGCTGGAGGCCGCCGGATTCTCGTATTTTGTTTTCAGTCATGGATAAAAGCGTTCTGCCAATTCCGCTGCCATGATAATCAGGATCTACTGCGATCCAGTAAAGATCGTAGCTGGCCCTGGTAAGCGGGATGAGCCCATAGCATGTATAACCCACGAGCGCACCTTCTTTTTCAGCAAAGATGAACTGATATGTCGATTTATTCCCTAGCGACAGCCTTTCTTCGATAAGCTCAATAGCGACAGTCTCTTCTTCTTCTGAGAAAAATTTTGTTTTATGTATAAGCTTTCGCACATTTTTGCAGTCGTTATGTTCCGGGGTATACCGGAAGGTTAAACTGATGTCAGTAGTATATTTCCGTTTTGATTTATACTCTCTGACTTTTTTGTTATTTGTTTTAATAATTTTAAACAAGTATTCCTCCATTATACAAATAAAGAAATATTAAGTTAAAAGGGATATTACGATAATGGGCATAAACGCGTTCTTCGATAAATTCATCCGTAACTAAATGATATAAAAGTTTAAGCACTCTTAAATCAAACCTAGTATCCGCTTAATTACATCGTCGAATGCAAACCCTTTTTGAGTCGCGGCTGCCATAAATCCTGCATCGGACGACAGGCATGGATTAGCGTTGATTTCAAGCACCCATGGTTTCCCTTCAGCATCTACGCGGAAATCCACGCGGGCGTAGCCGCTCAGTCCGAAAATATCCCAGCATTTTAGGGCGTATTCATTAAGCATACCGAGCAGGCGTTTATCGCTCTTTTTAAAGTTATAATTACGGACAGTATTTTTATATTCAAAGGAATCCGCATCCCATTTTGCGCGATAATCCACAATGCGCGGCTTTCCTTCAGGATAATTCCTAAAGACAATCTCGGCATGCGGCAGAATTTCCGGACCATCCGACCCGTCAAGTATAGCGATATTAAACTCACGTCCGTCAACAAAAATTTCAGCAAAAGATTCCGATTTATATCTGCCAGCTGCGTTTTTAAAAGCAGATTTTTCAATTTTCCCTGATACCTTTAACAGGGAATGTTCATCAATGCCAATTGACGCATGATCCAATGCTGATTTTATTATATAAACACCTTTTGGGGCTTTTATCTTATCAATTTCCGAAATTAGGAAGTAAAATGGCGTTGGAATGGCAGCCTGTTCCATTAAACGCTTCGCGAGTATTTTGTTGCCGGTCATTGCAATCGCCTCGGTTTTTGCTCCCGTATATTCTATAGATAACGAATCCAGAAGGGCAGGCGCTATCCCCATAAGCCTGTCGTTCCCGTCTATTGATTCCACAAGATTAAAAACCTTATAAGGCGCAATATGTATTAATGTATTTTTTGCTGCGTCAAGATCAAGAGTTATGGCGACTTTTACCGGCTCGTATCCGAGACGCATAATTGAATCCGCGATCTCATCTCTTTGTGCCAGAACATCCTTTTCATCCGGAGATGCGCTGTCCGGCACAAGCTGGTGCAGAATGACAATTTTTTTTAAATTAGTTTTTTTTTTACCCGAAGAAGAAGTATTTGTATGATAAGAGAATTTACTTATATCTTTAACTTTTTGAGGAGCGCTGTCTAATAACCCATATCGTTTTAAAGCGGAATTCACAATAGAGCCTATAAGCTCAATGTAGGATATGCCGGCTTTTGTGCAGATTATTGGAAGATCGGAATGTTCCGGATGAAGACCAGCGAGCGGATTGACTTCTATAAAGTTCGGATTACCAGTGGAATCACAGCGGATATCAACTCGTCCTGCATCAAGGCATCCCAGCCCACGCCATGAATCCAGAGCAAGTTTGCCTGCTATATTTGCGGTATTATCGTCAACAAGCGTATAGGTTACTACTTTCTCACAGTTTTCTTTATTTGAGTACGAATAAACTCCGTTCTCGGCATTCGAATGCAATGTTACCTCCAGAATGCCTGCGATCCTTGCTTCATCGCCTGATCCGATTATACCGACCGTGAATTCTCTCCCCGGCAGATAAGACTCAACAAGAACAGGCTGATTATATCGTTTAAGGAGCTCTGTACAGACTTTAGTGAGCGTTTCCCTGTCTTTTATCACAGAATTCGCATTTATGCCCTTGCCTGTGCCTTCTGCATAGGGTTTCGCGAACAAAGGAAGGTTTAGATTGATTAATTTAATATCGTCTGTGGAAGAAATCAGCTTAAAATCCGGGGTAGGAAGACCCAGATCACGGATAATCCGCTTTGTTAAGTCTTTGTTCAGAGACAGGCTCATTATGCAGGGATCAGAAAAAGTGTAGGGTATTTTATATGCGTCACAAAGAGCAGGTACCTGGGCTTCGCGTCCTATACCATAAGCTCCTTCTGCAATATTGAATACAAGGTCCCAGCGCCTGCCTTCGGCAAGCATCGGGACCAGTTGTGTGATGGTTCCTATACATTCAGTCTCAAATCCAAGCTTTTTAAGCGTGTTCTCGAGTGCAATTACTGTTTCGTTAAAATCGAACTCGGCAACATCCTCCTCGGAAAAGCCAAGGGATTTATAGTAATCTCTTAAATCATAGGTAAGGCCTATCAGCATCTGACGCTCTTACCTCACTCTGCAGGACATGTATCGGGATATGTAAATAATTTATCCTCATAATTTTTAAGAATAACAGATGTTCCGTTATGTCCCTGATAATATCCGGGCTGAAGCGGGATTTTGCCTCCTCCGCCGGGTGCGTCGATTACGTAATTTGGTACTGCGAACCCTGTAGTGTGTCCCCGCAGGCCTTTTATAATCTCAAGACCTTTTTCAACAGGCGTTCTGAAATGTGAGGATCCTGAGATCGGGTCGCACTGATACAGGTAATACGGACGCACTCTTGCCATTAATAGTTTATGATACAGCTTTTTCATAGTATCCAGATTGTCGTTGATGCCTTTTAAAAGCACAGTCTGGCTTCCTAATGGGATTCCCGCATTGGCAAGTTTATTTAAGGCATTTTCTGTTTCAGGGGTAATCTCATCCGGATGAGTAAAATGTATATTCATCCATAATGGATGGTATTTTTTAAGCATATTAACAAGGTTCGAAGTTATTCTCTGAGGGAGTACTACCGGCACTTTAGTGCCGATTCTGACTATCTCAACATGCTGAATGCTGCGAAGCGATGAAAGCAGCCATTCCAGAGATTCATCCGAAAGAGTAAGCGGATCTCCGCCCGAAATCAGCACATCTCTGACCTCGGTATGGGATTCAATATAGCCGAGCGCCATTTCCCATCTCTTTGTACTCATAATGTTCGAACATGACCGGCCGACCATTCGTGATCGGGTGCAATATCTGCAGTAAGTGGAGCAGAAGTCGGTTGCAAGGAAAAGCACTCTGTCCGGATATCTGTGTACAAGACCAGGAACCGGGCTGTCGCCTTCTTCATGTAACGGATCGTCAGATTCACCTTCTGTGCGTATTAATTCAGTCGAAACAGGAATTACACAGCGACGTAAAGGATGCGATGCATCGTCCCTGTCGATCAGACTCGCATAGTATGGTGTTATTGAAAGCGGAAGCATTCCGTTTGAGTGCTCCAAAGCTTCTTTCTCATTTTCCGAAAGCCTGATGATAAGCGACAACTCATCAGTTTTACGTATTCTGTTTTGAAGCTGCCATCGCCAGTCGTTCCACTGTTCTCTGGATATATCGGGATAATGGCTTTTTCGGAAAATTGTTGTTTTTGGTGATGATAAAGAATTTCTGGATGGTAATTTATCCTTTAAAATAAATGACGGCAATACTGGAGGGGAAAAAAACTCCGATGTCTCCGTACTACTTGAAGGAGGCTCGTCAGAGTCTGAAAATTCCTCCATTGATTTATTGGTAACAATATCTGAAGTTATGTTTACAGCGCTTGAAGAAGATACTGACAATCTTTGGTGCTGCATTTTTTTAATACCTCTTGTAGTAATTAGAAAATTTGACAACCTTTATAAGGTTTAATATTCCTTCGTTAAAAGCTGAAGGATTAAAAAAATAATATATACTCTTTGTCAAGAAAAATACATAAAAATTTTTAAATCGTAAAAAAAAATTTATTATCGTTTTTTTCTATATCGTAATCTTTTTTAAATTGTTTAATGTTTTTTTATTTTTACATTTTACACTAAAAATTTTGAGCATGATTATGTCGCATATGATTTAATATGTCATCTCTTTTTTTATTTTATGAGGAATTTTTTTAAATTTTCGGCTTTATTAAAAATTGGTAAATAGATAATTAATTTAAATTCTGATACCGGAAAAACCAAAAAAGGCAAGAGCGAGCACACAGGCAGCTGCTAATGAGAGTGGAACGCCTTTCAATTTTGGATGCACTTCTGCAAACTGGAGTTTGTCTAAAATCCCTGTAATCAGCAATAGGTTAATTGTAAAGGCAAAGCCCGCTGCAATCCCCTGAACAAGGGTGCCGGCAAGACTCATGTCGGCAGTATACCCGGATTCGATATTTAAAACAGCGATCACCATGCTTAATTCAGTACAGTTAATCATTAAATACAGAAGAAAAATGTTATAAGATTTATAAACAGAGGGGAGTATTTTTTTAATTGACACATTAACGATGTACGCAAGAAAGGCGGCAGACAGAATAAAAACAATCGACCTTAAATATGTAATTTGATACTGTAAAAGCAGGTTCTGGTTGATTACTAATGTAAATAAAGATGCTATAAAAAGAATAACAGTTAGTGCAAGTCCCATATGGGATATTGTTTTTGTGTTTGATAGGATAGAAAGAAAAGGCCGGATATTTAGGATGCGGGGTAATGCATAGTGATTGAAGAAAATAATACCTATAGCTATAATAAATATTAAATTCAGTTTCATAATAGATATACCTTTTTATCTGTTTTAAAAATAGTAATTATATTAAAATTTGAAAAAATCCGGCTTACTCATCTGCCGAAAACACGCGGTCTGGTGTATCTGTCAATCATGGGAACAGTTGCGTTCATGATCAGTACCGCAAAACATACGGCTCCGGAATCAGACCACAGGCGGATTATTGATGTGAGCAGCCCGCACCCGATCCCGAAAATTATCATACCTTTTCTTGTTATTGGCGACGTAACCGTATCTGTTGCCATAAAAAGTGCGCAAATTAAAAATCCGCCGGAAAATAATTGCATAAGTGTACCCGCGACAGGATACGCGAATTCTGTAACCGCATAATATAACAGCATAAAAATTGCTGTTGTGCCGATAAAAGCAGCCGGTATGTGCCAATTTATTATCTTATTAATTAAAAGAAAGACTGTTCCGGCTAAAAGTAAAAATATGGAAGCCTCCCCAGGATATCCGTTGATATTGCCTGTGAAAAACGGTCCAAACGATATATTGTATAACGGCCATTCATTAGCGATTGTCTGTGTAATGTTGCCGACTTTTGTTGTCATTTCAACAGGCCAAAACGCATTAATAAATGCCAGGCCGGCAAGGGCAGGATTGAATATGTTAAATCCTAGCCCTCCAAAAAGCTGTTTTATAATTATTATTGAGAAAAAAGAACCGACAATTACAATCCAGACAGGTAATCCAGCAGGTACGTTCATTGCAACGAGCAATCCTGTGATTACGGCCGAACCGTCGAAAAGAGAAAGTGGTTTTTTTAGAAAAAGCTGGAAAAGTGCTTCTGCGGCTGCAGCTGATAATACGGACACGCATAATATTATTAAAGCATCTATCCCAAATAAGTATACCGCATACATATTGGAAGGGATAAGCGCCAGTATAACAAACCGCATGATTTTTTTAATAGATTGATTATCTTTTATATGCGGAGTTTCTGTAACTATTAAATCTGTCAGTGATTTTTGTGTTTCGATCATTTGTTAATAGTACATAATTATAATATTTTTAAGCGCTCTTCTGCTCCCGCATTTTTCCCATCGCAGTTTTAATTATACTGCTGATCGGTCTGTTTGCCGGACACACATACGAACAAGAGCCGCACATTATGCAGTCAAAGATGTTCATTTTTAAAGCTAAATTATATTGTGAATTTAGTATGGCGCTGCCGAGTTCAGTCGGTATCAGCCGGGATGGACAGGCAGTGACGCATCGGCCGCAGCGGATACACGGCCCGTAATTTTTCTGTGGAAGGCCAGCAGTATCCTTTTTCGAGAGAAAAATTATCCCGGCCGTCCCTTTTTGCACGGGCGTGTCTAAGTCAGCAACTGATGTCCCGCACATAGGACCGCCTATAATAATTTTTACTGGATTTTCCTTAAGCCCTCCGCATTCTTCAATAATGTCTGTAATTCGTGTGCCTATTCTGATTTTATAATTGCCGGGTTTATTGATTATCTTTCCTGTTACCGTAACAAACCGCTCAAATAAAGGCTTGTTTAATACACACGCTTCTCTTATGGCAAAAACAGTGCTGACATCAAGTACAATAATTCCTATATCTATGGAGAGTTTGCCGGAAGGTACCTCTTTTTTTAGAATGCTTCTGATAAGTGGTTTTTCTGCTCCCTGCGGATACTTTGTTTTAAAAGGAAAAATTTTTATATTTTCTTTTAAGCTATTTTTTCCGATTTGTTTTTCTAATGCATCAATAGTATGTGATTTATTTTTTTCTATACCGATATAAGCATTTCCGGTTCCCAAAATTTTGAGAACAATTCTGATGCCTTCAATTATTTCTTCAGGATAAGTTTTTATAAGTATATCATTGGTGGTTAAATAAGGTTCGGATTCAATACAATTAATTATCAAACAGTCAACTTTTTGGTCTTTCTGCAAAGATAATTTTACAGCAGCCGGAAACGAATCTCCATTCATGCATGTGATCCCGGCTGCGGATATTCTGGATATCAGAGTTTCTTTGTTAAAATCCTGCCATGGAATTTTATTTTGGGTTTTACCTGACGAGGGAAATCTGCCATCAGTTTCAATTACAATAAATCCGGAATCTGCTATTTCCATGACTTTTCCCGGCACAGAGGAATGTATATTTGCGCTGATTAAACCATCTGCTTTACCGATTAATTGGCTTTCATATACTGAGTCACCTGCTTTTACAACAGGAATAGCAGGATTTCCAGAATGCTGTTTTAGCGGAATATTGACTATATGAGGGATTGACAGATTGGAAAACCCCTTCTCCGAAGTCAGTTTTTTATTTGGAGAAGGGTGAATTCCTCCTTTAAATGCAGCCATCGAGGGCCTCTTTTAAGCCTTCGTAGAGTATATTTCGTCCTT
>JAFGSG010000129.1 GCA_016934735.1 Spirochaetota bacterium
CCATATTTCTATTACCTGCCTTTTTGTATTTTCAGTTGTACTGGAATTATCAATAACATAATCGGCAAGTTTTATTTTTTCATTAAGCGAAATTTGATTATTTAATCTGTCTAATATTTCAGTTTCAGTAATGTTGTCGCGTATAATACCCCGTTCAATTACCTGGTCATTATTTGCGAAAACGGTAATATTATAATCCATGAATTTATGGAAGTCAGTTTCAAATAAAAGCGGAGTATTTATCATATAAATTTCGTTCGGAGCAGAATTGATTATACTAAGCATTTTTTGATGAATAAGCGGATGTAAAATATTATTTATCAGTTTTACTTTTTGCGGATCTTTAAAGACAATATTTGCCAGAACACGCCTGTTTAAAGTGCCGTCATTATTTAAAATTTTTCCGCCGAATTCTTTGATGTATAATTCCAGTCCGCGCGTACCGGGCTCCACAACTTCTCTTGCCAGAATGTCTGTATCAATTACCTTTGCCCCGAGTTGTTCGAACATAGCGCAAACAGTGCCCTTGCCGGAAGCGTAGATTCCTGTAATTCCGATTTTCATTTTTCCTCTGTTGAAATATTTTCAAACAATTGCCTTAACAGCGATCCTTTTACAGCTGCAGTATTAGCGTCAAGCGAAGCGTTAATTATTTCAGTAAATATATTATTTTTTAAGATTAAGTCTTTAATTTTTTTATAAGATACTAATTGGCTGGTGTTTTTGCTTTGATTAAATTTATTGTTAATAATATTTTTTTTATCAATGTCGTTATTGCAGTAATTATTGATAAAATAATTTAAATCTGCATGTTTAATTCCCTGAATAGGTATTCCTGTATTATTTATATTAATAATATTATTATAATTTTTTATTAGTTTTTCCAATGAATCTTTGTATTGAATAAATGACTTGCGTGTGAATTTATTTTTATATTTTAGCCCTTTGCTTGATCTCATTACATAGTTAAAATTTATAGTCTCAATGGTATTAAATCTGAAGCTTGAGTTTAAGAATCGTTTTTGATAAGCGCTGCCGCGCGGGTAAATTTTAAAGTCGTGAAAAGCAAAATCGAAGCCGGCAAGGCCGACAGTACTGAAGCCGAACTCAATAGCTGTTTTAACAGCGTCGCCTGCAACAGTGCCAGTGCCCGAATCCGTGCTGCCAAGGACATTCGGGTACATATCTTCCGCGATCTGCGCCACAGGATGCGTGTTAAGCGATATGAGTCCCCGTAAACTTTCGTATCTTTTTATTATCAGGGGCGAAGATGAAACAGTGAATATCGGGACAGCAGCAGCCTTCATTTCAAATACGTGTTCAATGGTGTAAGCTTGTGGATCTATTGAGAGGAAAAAGTCAGGTATAATCCCGCTTTGTGTAAGAGTCTTTAACATTGAGTCAGCAGCGATAATAAAAAATTTATTTTGATTAATCTTAAGCTCCTTAAGTTGATTTTCAATACCTGGCCCGGATGCAATGACAATTACCGGATAATCTTTCATTGTATTAAAGAAAACGGATACTGGATATAAAAGAGAAAAAGAATTAAAATTTTTAAAAATATTTTTCAGATAAAGTGCTCCGAAGGCCCTGCGTGTGGCAATATTTGCGGCTTTTTTATTGATAAGCCGGCAGACGATCTTCTTAACTTCATCATAATACCAGCCGAAGGCAAGAAACGAGGCAGCATGTTCTATTACGTCCAGTCCTCTTATCCTGTTGAAATCTATTCCCATGCTGAGGATGTTCTCAATTTCATCATAGTTCATACCCGAGATAAATTTTATCTTATCTGATTTGGCGAGAAAAGAAGTTGATTGATTTTTCGCAATCTCATTTTCAATGCCCCTGATTATATCAATAATAAATATTTTATTATATTTTTCTTTAATGTCTTTTAACGCAAGCAAGTGGTATCCGAATCCGGCTCCAAGAATTATTATTGCGTCGAATTTTTCAGGCAGAAATTTTTCTTTTATATTTTCCGCTTCTTTCAGCGGATTATACCTGCTGTGTAAATATATTTTTTTACCGGACTTGTCAGTTACATAAAGTGTGGGCAGGCCTTGTTTGGATGGTTCTATAATATATTTTATTTTATTAATGTTCATCAATTATCTCTTCGATCAGTTTACAAATATTGTTTAATCTAATGTGTTAAGGAAAATAAAAAATAAAGATAATTTTCTTAATTCATTATAGCACAGTTCCGATTATAATAATATTGAAATTTAGTAACTGCTTAAAGCGGTCGATATTACCCAGCCGCAGGCGGATTTATCATATCCCTCTTTTCCGCTTAATAAGCAGTTATGAAATATTACATACCGGAAGGATCTTAATGAATAGTAATATAATTGATTTTATCGCTTATAAAATTGAAAAATCCTTTAAGAAAAACGGTTTTACGATTAAAAGGGATATGGAAAAAAATATCAATGTTCTTTTAAAAATAAATAAAGATGCTCCGGCAAACAGCAAGGAATAGCTGATAGAGACTAAATTTTTATACAATCTTTTTACTCCAAAATACTCATTAACAATTTAAAAAACTCTTGAATCTTTTATCATATCTTAGTGATTTATCAATAAGAACATATTTGAGAAGATTATTATATTCTATTGCTTTCATCGCAGAGCAATATTAAATCAGTTGATCTATTTAAACCAATTACATAATTTTTTGTTTTAGTCTGCGATTTTTAATTTGAGGAAATATGGCAAGAATAAGAGAGTTCAGAGGACTAAGGCCGGGAAAAGATATTGCCGTGTTTGTGGCGGAACTGCCTTACGATGTTGTAAACACACAGGAGGCAAAAGCAGCTGCGGACAAAAGTAAATATAATTTTTATCATATTACGCGATCCGAAATCGATTTGCAGAATGAAGTGAATGTTTACAGTGATGCGGTGTACAATAAAGGAATGGCTAATCTTCAAAGCTTTATAAAAGAAGGTGTATTTGTGGAGGATGAGTCCGAAAATTTTTATCTTTATACTTTAATCATGCAGGGCAGAGCGCAGACAGGACTTGTGACACTTGTAAATATAGAAGATTATCAAAATAATTTAATTAAAAAGCACGAGCTGGTACTTGATTCAAAAGCGGAGGACAGAAGAAAACACATTTCATTTTTAAACGCACAGACAGGGCTTGTTTTTTTATTTTACAAGGAAGACGGCTTAAAAAAGAGGCTGTTTGAAAAAGCAATTAACATCAAACCCGATTATGATTTTACTTCATGTGACGGTATACGTCACATATTCAGAGTAATCTCAGATAAAGAAATGATCAATGATTTTAAAAAGGCGTTCGAAGACCGGATTTTGTACATAGCTGACGGGCATCACAGGGCTTATTCTGCAGTAAAAGTTGGTCTTGAAAGAAAAGAAAAGAATCCGCATCACAACGGAGAAGAGAGCTATAACTGGTTCATCTCAGTTGTTTTCCCTCATGATGATCTTAAAATAATGTCTTATAACAGAGTTATTGTTGATCTTAACGGGCTTTCAACAGAATCTTTTTTAAAAAAAATTGAACAGACATACATAATAGAAAAACAAAATACCGATCCGGAGAAACATTGTTTTCGAATGTATATGGAACATATCTGGTATAAGCTCATCCCTAAATTCAGCATACCCGATGATGCGGTTAAAAGCCTGGACGCACAAATACTTCAGGATACAATACTTGATCCTGTTCTTGATATTAAGAATCCGAAAAATGATAAAAGGATTGATTTTGTAGGAGGAATAAGAGGCGAAAAGGAATTGGAAAGACTGATAGATTCCGGAAAATTTTCTGTGGCCTTCTCGCTTGAACCTGTAATTATCGATGAACTGATAAGAGTTTCAGATGAAAATAAATTAATGCCGCCTAAATCCACATGGTTTGAACCGAAACTGAGAGACGGATTAATTATTCACAGGCTGTAATACTTGTTTTCTCTTGACTTTTTATGAATTTTTATATTTAATGAAAATATGCTGGAATATGGAGACGAGGGGGATCGAACCCCCGGCCTCTTGAATGCCATTCAAGTGCTCTCCCAGCTGAGCTACGTCCCCTTTGTTATACAGTGATTACATAATGTTTGCTGTTGTCAACATAATTTTCGGCAAGTGATACAGAGTATTTTTACTTCTGTTTATTGAGAAGCTGCTTTTAAATGACGATAATATAGTTATACAAAATTTTTTAAAGTAAACATTCCAGGGTAAAAATAAAATGCTTATATATCTAATGATATTCGTTTCCGTTGTCTTTGCTGCTATCTTTGGATTATATTTTTTCCACATTTTTGTAGTTCCGCGAAAAATCGAAGAGATTGCCAGTATGATAGAAAACGGACAAACCAGCCAGGCTATAAAAAGACTGAACGAGTTACTGGAAAAAGATGACAGGGATTCTTATGCGCATTTTTTACTGGCAAAGGCATATAAGATGGAAAATAATATGCAGTATGCGATCCTGGAATTCAGGCAGGTACTGAAACTTGGGAGGTTTAACGATAAAATTAAAGAAGTCGAAGTAAGGTCAATTCTTGCCAATATATATAAAGAACGCAACGCGATAGAAGAAGCAAAGAAAGAATTTTTAATACTGACGCAGATAGATAGTTTAAATTACAGGCACTACTATGAGATCGGAATGATCTTTTTTAATTCGGGCACATTTGAAAAGGCATTATCATATTTTAAGAAAAGCATAGCTCTGAACAATAAACATGATATGTCGCATTACTATTACGGACAGACTTTATACAGGCTGGAAATGTATGCTGAAGCAAAGCAGGCTCTGCTTGAAGCAATAAAGATCGATCATGCCAATTACAAAGCGCATTATTTTTTGGGCCTTGTGTTAAGGCAGTTGAGCGATTATGAATGGGCGCTTAAAGAATTCGATGTGGCAAGTAAAAGCGATGAGATTAAGGTGAAATGCTATCTCGCAAAAGGAACATGTTATATTGAAAAAGATCAATATCCGAAAGCGGTGCTTGAATTTGACAAGGGATTAAGATATGCAAGAAAAGGCAGCGATGCTGAGTGCAATCTGCGGTATTTTATGGCTGAGGCCCAGGAAAAAATGAGAGACCTGCACTCTGCGATTCAAAACTGGGAATTGATATACAAGTATAAGAAAAATTTCAGGGATGTCCATGAAAAACTGGCCAAATACGGCGAATTAAGACAGGATGATAATGTAAAGGATTTTCTGATAGCAGGCCTGGCGCAGTTTGAAATAATCTGCAGGAAGATGGTAGAAGCGCTCGGATATAATATTATTGAGATAGAAACCTCGGACACGGAGGTTGAGATAATAGCCACCGAACCTGAAGGCCGTTTCAGGAACATGAAAAGGAGCAACAGACTGATAATGATTATCCGCAGCACGGGTCTGATAACCGATACCTTGCTCAGAAAACTTAATGAAAATTTAAAGAGTAAAAACGCGACAAGAATTGTTATTATAACTGCCGGCGAGTTCTCTCAATCTGCGATTGAGTTCGCGAATACAAGGCCTATTGATTTACTGGGCAAAAGCAAGCTTGTCGAAATTCTGAGTAAAATTTCTTAAATAAAAATAAGATTCCCGGTAAAATGAACATCTCATATATCCTTCAGAATATTCCTTTCCTGAATCATTTAACAGACAGCGAAATACAAACATTATGTGAATCCGCCGAGATTAAACCGGTGTCTAAAAATGAAAAGATAGACATTAAAAAAATTCATTCATTCGGCGCTGTTGTTGAAGGCATATTCGAACTTGGTCAGCGAATAAGAGGCGACAGGCTGTATCTAGCCCCCGGATCTTTTTTCGGGGAAATACCATTCGCTGTCAGCCATCATGCCGGAACTATAAAAGCAGTAAAAGATTCACTTGTCATGATGATAAATCCGGAGAAAATGTATAAATCTCTGCTTTCGTCTTATAAAGGATTCAAAGGCTACATAAGAAATATAAAAGGCAATGGCTTTGATATTATTGATTCCGGTAATGATTTTTTAAAACGAGGAAGCAGAGTAATCACTGTTTTTGGCCGGCATTATAATTCCGGCGGTACCATGTTAGCGTCTCTCTTGGGATTAAATCTTTCAGGGCATGGTTCTGTGATAATTCTGGATGCTTCGTCCGAAGGTAATTCCATTTTTAATTTTTTTCAAAAGGAAATGCCTCCAGCGGTTTCGCAAAAAGCAGAAAAGGGCGCATCAGACGAAAAATTTGTTTATGACAGAGTAGTAAATATAAGTGAAAATCTTTCTTTGCTGAACCTTTACTCCGGCTCGAAAATTAAAATAAATCCGGACATTCTTTCTCCTGTCATATTTATACTGTCCAGAAAATATAAATATATAATTATAGATCATTCAGATTACAGAAAAGATTTTACAAACAGAATCTTTGAAATATCCGACATTTTATTTCCTGTAATAAAGAACATAAAAGATAAATCTATTCTGCATAATATTCTTGATTCTGATTTAAAAGATGGCCAGAGAGTGTATTATGTTCTAAACCGTTTTTATGAGAAGACTATAGGCACATTCGAAGGCGGCTATATTCTGGAAGATCTGGATTTTAACAGGAAAGAGAATCTTATAACAAATCTTAAAAACATTCTTGAAAGCAATAAACCAAAGTTTCTGGAAGAATTAACAGAGCATATTACGCGCGAAAGAACAGGCCTCACTATACAGACCAATCTTACCAATTCGGTATTTCTTGCAGGATTTTTCAGTTCTCTCTATGAAAAAGATATTAAGATCGATACTATTTATTCATCTTCATGGAGTTATCTAATTACTGTATTATATATTTTAAACGCGGATAATAATGCGTTTGAAAATAATTTTTTAAAACTATTTACTGAGGATAAAATAAAAAGTCTTCTCGATGTTACGTTTCCGGACGAGCATGTTTATAAAAACGGCAGAATAAATAATTATGCTGATGAGCTTGCCGGGGATAAAAGAATAGAGCACTATAGTATGCTGCCTGTTGCTATGCTTACAGACCGCGGGAGTGGCTGCCGCAGAATGTTCAGTACTGGTTTCGTGCGTGATCTTTTTACAGCTTCCTTTCTTCTCAATATTTTCGAGCCTAAAAATATTGCGGATAGCTATTATTGTTCAGGGTATCCGTCATATTATGTTAAACCTGAAGATCTGCTTAGAACAGATATTAATAAAATCCGCTCCGTTATAATAAATAATAAACAGAAGCTCAGCTTTGGAGAAACGAAGATATCAAAATTTTTTAAAGGATATGCAGACAGTCTGGACAGCGGATATATTTATCCTGCTTTTACAAAATCAAAAAATGAATTAAGCATTAACGTTAATACTGATAAGTATAATGTGAAAGAAATTTTGGAATTATCGAAAGATATATGTAAAGATATGAAGTAATTGCATTACCCCCAAATTCAAGTTTAAAGTGCAACAGGAATAATAAGAAAATAATAGCCTCATAGGAATACATCCATAGGATTGAATCGACGAAGA